>JAHFVB010000035.1:0-774 GCA_023264755.1 Mycobacterium sp.
GGCACCTCGAAGTCCTCCCTGGTAGCACTGCTCCGCTCCTTTACGGCAGCGAATTCCTTTTCGGGACGCGCTGATTCGCGGCGAAAGCGGTCGAGGGCCCGATTGCGGGCCACGGTCAGGATCCACGCCCCGGGGCGCTGCGGCAGGCCGTCGCGGGACCACGCGCGCAGCGCCTCGGCGCACGCTTCCTGGACGGCGTCCTCGGCGACGTCGAGGTCACCGGACCAACGGGCTACCGCGGCGACGGCCGGCCCCCACTCGCGGCGAAAGACGCCGTCCAGGTTCGTCATTGCGCGTCGGTTACAGCCCGGATATGCCAGCCAACTGCCGCAGCTCCACGCTGGTCGCGGGGATCATCGAAGCCAGCTTGACCGCCTGGTCCTCATCCGTCGCGGCCAGCACGTAGAAGCCGTTCGCGACTTCGGCGCCCTCGACGTAGGGGCCGTCGGTCAGGATGGCCTTGCCGTCGCGGACCCGGACCGTCGTCGCCGTGCTCTCCGGGTGAAGCGCCGCCCCGCCCCGGATGTGCTCGCCCGCGGCGGCGCCGAACGTTGCGTGGCGGGCCGCCAGGGCCTGCCATTCGGGTGAGTCCGGCGCCCGCGTCTGGCCGGCGGGCTCGAGCAGCAGGGCGAGCCAACTGTGGCCGTCCAGGGGCGTCTCGGGCTGATTCCAATGGACGATCGGCCACACCTCGATACCGCCGCGTTTGGCGGCCGGGATTTGCTGCGCCAACGCCAGCGCGTCGTCGAGGTGGTCGGCCTCGAACACGTAGTA
>JAHFVB010000035.1:784-6025 GCA_023264755.1 Mycobacterium sp.
GCTGATCCGGACGCCGGCGGCGGCCGGGGTCAACGCGTCGCCGGCCCGGATGGCCGAGGCGGCGCGTTCGTGGAAACTGCGGTAAGCCGCCATTTCAGCGGCGGCCTCCTCGGCGGACGGGGGCTGAGCCGGCTCGGGTCCGAGTAGCAGGGCGAAGTAGTGCATCGGGATTACCTCCGGTCGTGAGCAGGACCCCTTGTCCCACTCTCTACTCGTTCGACGAACGATGCCAAGCAAATCCGACAGCGGTCGCTGAGCTTCTCGGAACGGACACGTCATTTTGCGTTCCGAAGGCCACCCGGTGTGGTTTCGTCTACCCGTGCGTAAATCTGTGAAGGCACTGCTCGTCGTTCTCGCCGCCCTGATCGGGTCGGTCGCGCTCACCATCGGGGCAGCCTTCTCGGCGGCCTTCGCCTTCGGTGCCTCGGTGGCGTTGATCGTGCCGGGCACCGGCACGCACAACGTCGACAGCATTCCGGTGTACCGAGGCAACGCCGCCCTCCGGTACATCGACCCGACACTCGGGGACCAAGTCGCCCCGGTGTGCAGTAACGCCCAAGACCCCACGAGCTGCAATACCGTGGGGGTGCCATATCCGGCCACGTTCTTCCCACTGGTCATCTTCAGCGGCTGGTGCCCCGACCTGAAGTGCGATACGTGGAATGAGTCGGTTTCGGCCGGCGTGGAGCAACTCAACACCACCTTCTACCAGACCTACGACCCCCAAGACCCCAACCAGCAGGTCGTCATCTTCGGCTATTCCCAGGGCGGTGCGGTCGTCTCCCGCGAGTTGTACGCGCTCAACGCGGATCCGTCGATCGACCGCAGCCGAGTCTCGGTCGTCACGATCGGCAACATCAACAACCCGCTGGGTTTGTGGTCGCGACTGAGCTTCCTGCGAAGCATTCCCTTCCTCGACGTCACGTTCGGACCGCAACTGCCGACGGATGGAATCAAGACCACCAATTACTCGTTCGAGTACGACCCGGTCGGTGACGCGCCGCAGTACTGGGGCAACCCCGTCGCGATGCTCAACGCACTGGCGGCCTTCGAGTACGTCCACGGGTACTACCTGTCGCCCAACGAGAACGGACCGACCGACACGCTGCCGTACGGGTACACCGATGCCACTCTGGCGTACGCAATCGCCAATGCCGATCACGTGCAGTACCAGAACGCGACCTTCGTGCTGATCCCGCAGCAGGGCGCGCTGCCGATGTACCAACCCTTCGTCGACCTCGCGAACGCCACCGGCACGCGGGCGCTCGTCGATCCGGTCATCTCGCTGATCCAGCCGGTGACCAAGGTGATCGTCAACCTCGGCTACGACCGCCAAACCAACCCCGGCATCGCACGGACGCTCTCGATCCTTCCGTTCAACCCATTCCAGAACTGGTTCACGGTCGGCGAGGACCTCGCCGGAGCGACCGTCGAGGGGGTCACCAACGTCATCGACGGCGTCGACGTGACGAAGCCGCCCACGACGCCGCCGGCCGACTCGTCGGTGGTCGACTCGAACTCGTCGAACGCGGCGAACCTGGTGGCCAAGCAACAGTCGACCGTCACCGACGCCGCCCCCACCGATAGCGGCACCGGAACTGCCACCGCCACCACACCGGTCGCAAAGACCAAGGACACCCCCGCCAAGACGACGGTCACCAAGCTCAAGGACGTCTCCAAGGACAAGCCCGTCGCCACCGCCATCAAGAAGACGGTCGACGAGGTCGGATCCGAGGTGAAGCGAACCGTCGCCAAGGTCCAGGAGGCGGTCACCAAGGCCGTCACCCCGGCCACCCCCAAGAAGCAGGATTCGTCCGACGCCAAGGCAAAGGATGCCGCCTAGCCGGACTGCCCAGCCATACACGCCAGACGTGAAACGCCCCGGCACTCGCCAATGAGTGCCGGGGCGTTTCAGGTCTGGTCGGGCTAGGCGGCTGCGCCCGGCTTGAGGTACGTGACCAGGCTGACGTCGATGGTCTCGTCGACGAAGTAGTACTGGCACCCCGTGAGGTATTTCATGTACCGGTTGTAGTTCTCCTCGTCGGTGGCCGCGATCGCCTCGTCCCTGTGCGATTCGAGCCGGCTCGCCCAGATGCCGAGCGTCTTGATGTAGTGGTTGCGCAGCGACAGGGTCTCCGGCACCACGAACCCGGCCTTCTCGCCGTGCTCGACCATCATCTTGGTCGTGGGGATCCGGCCGCCGGGGAAGATTTCGGTGATCATGAACTTCACGAAGCGGGCCAGGTCGAACGTCAGCTTCTTACCGCGCTCGGCCAGTTCGTACGGGTGGTACCCGACGCTGCTCTGGATCGTCATGCGGCCGTCGTCGGGCATGACGTCGTAACACATCTTGAAGAATTCGTCGTAGCGCTCGAAGCCGAAGTGCTCGAACGCCTCGATCGACACGATGCGGTCGACCGGGCTATTGAACTGCTCCCAGCCCTCCAGCCGCACCTCGAACTTGCGTCCGGAGTCGACCTTGCTCAGCAGTTGCTCGCAGTAGGCCTGCTGGTTCTTGCTCAGCGTCAGCCCGATGACGTTGACGTCGTACTTTTGCATCGCGCGCTGCAGCGTCAGCCCCCAGCCACAGCCGACCTCGAGCAACGTCATGCCCGGCTTGAGGTCCAGCCTGTCGAGGTGTTGGTCGACGTTGGCGAGCTGCGCCTCGGAGAGGGTGTCGTCGGGGGCCGTGAAGTAGGCACAGCTGTACTTGCGCGTCGGGTCTTGAAACACGCCGAAGAAGTCGTCCGACAAGTCGTAGTGCGCCTGGATGTCCTCGAAGTGAGGAGTCATATCCTTCGTGCCGGTGGAGTAATCAGACATGTTTGCTCTGGTGGGCCTTTCCTCGCGTAACAGCTGCGGGCAGCCGATCACGTAAATGGAGTGCTTGCTGTGAACGCACGCTACGCGGCGATGGCTCGCGGCGTGGGCAACTAGCCGTACACCCTAGCGTTCGTCATAGGTTGGTCCCTAATTCCCCACTATCGCCCTTGGCAAAACCATCGGCCTTGGTCAACGTGAACTGATTCACGTCGGCCTGGCCCAACACGAAGAGGCGCGCACATCCGGTGAGGTAATGCAGGTAGCGCTCGTAGATCTCCTCGGACTGTATCGCGATCGCGGCCTCCCGATTGGCCTTTAGCGCGTCCGCCCAGATCTGCAACGTCCTGGCGTAGTGCGGCTGCAGCGACTGGGTGCGGGCCAAGGTGAAGCCCGCGGCGCCGGCCAGTTCGCCAACCATTTCCGTCTTGCACAACTGGCCGCCGGGAAAGATGTCGGTCATCAGGAATTTCACGAATCGGGCGAGTTCCATGGTTAGCGGCACCCCGTTGGCCCTGGCGTACTCCATCGAAATGCCGCAAATCGTGTGCAACAGCATGACCCCGTCATCGGGCAGCGCTCGATACGCCATCTTGAAGAAGTCGTCATAGCGGTCGAATCCGAAGTGCTCGAACGCGCCGATGGAGACGATCCGGTCGACGGGCTCGTCGAACTGCTCCCACCCGCGCAGCAGTACTCGCTTGGAGCGCGGGCTGTCGGACTCGGCGAAGACCTTCTCCACGTGGGCGCATTGGTTCTCGCTGAGCGTCAGTCCGACGACGTTGACGTCGTAACGCTCGACCGCCCGCATCATCGTCGAACCCCAGCCGCAACCGATGTCGAGCAGGGTCATCCCCGGTTGCAGGCCCAGCTTGTCCAGCGAAAGGTCCATCTTCGCGAACTGCGCCTGCTCGAGCGTCATGTCCTCGCGCTCGAAGTACGCGCAGCTGTACGTCTGAGTGGAATCGAGGAACAACCGATAGAAATCGTCGGACAGATCGTAGTGCGACTGCACGTCCTCGAAATGGGGGACGAGTTTGCCCATGAGGGCCGCCTTCCAGGGGGTTCGGTCGGCGTCCCAGGGTCTAGGGGAGTTCGATGACAGCGCGACTGCGCTGTATGAATGCTACGCGGGACTGCGCAGCTACTTGGCCAGAGTGAACTGGTTGACGTCGATGTAACCGACCCGGAAGCCGTGCGCGCACCCGGTCAGGTAGTGCATGTACCTGTCGTAGACCTCTTCGGACTGGACCGCGATGGCCTTGTCCCGATTGGCCTCAAGCGCTGCGGCCCAGGTGTCCAGGGTGCGTGCATAGTGCGGCTGCAACGACTGGGTCCTGGTCAGTTCGAAACCGGCACGCGTCCCGTGCTCACCCACCATCTCGATGGTCGGATGGTAACCACCGGGGAAGATCTCCGTGAGGATGAACTTCACGAAGCGGGCCACCGAGAACGTCAACGGCATGCCCCGCTCGGTCATCTGCGGAAGCGTCAGTGCCGTGATGGTGTGCAGCAACATGACGCCGTCGTCGGGCAGCGCCCGGTAGGCCATGGCGAAGAACTCGTCCCAGCGGTCCTTGCCGAAGTGCTCGAAGGCGCCGATGGAGACGATCCGGTCGACGGGCTCGTCGAACTGCTCCCAGCCCTGCAGCAGGATGCGCTTGCTCCGCGGGCTGTCCGATGCCGCGAAGACCTGCTCGACGTGGGCCTTCTGATTCTTGCTCAGCGTCAGGCCGATGACGTTGACGTCGTAGCGCTCGATCGCACGCATCATCGTCGAGCCCCAGCCGCAGCCGACGTCTAGCAGGGTCATGCCTGGCTGGAGCCCGAGCTTGCCGAGCGCCAGGTCGACCTTGGCGAGTTGGGCCTCTTCGAGCGTCATGTCGTCGCGCTCGAAATAGGCGCAGCTGTAGGTCTGCGTGGGGTCGAGGAACAGCCGGAAGAAGTCGTCGGACAGGTCGTAGTGGGCCTGTACGTCGGCGAAGTGCGGCTTCAACGTCGGCTTGCGCGAGGGCTTGTCCATAGTGGACCTCTCATGAGCTCAGGGTCTGGGAACGTCGTCGATGACCCGCCCAGCCGCTGATGATTCACCCACGATGCTACGGGGTGAGCCCGCGGCGCGGAACCTGACTGCCGATGCTCAGGGTGCTTCAGCAAAGGTGGTCTTGAGTTCTCCGACGATGTCGTCCCAGAGTGGCTCGGGCAAATCGTGTCCCATTCCGTCGAACATGACCAGGCGGGAGCGGCGGATTGCCCGGGCGACGGCGCGCCCGCCGGCCGGCCGCATCAGCTTGTCCGCGCGGCCGTGGATCACCACCGTCGGCGCGATGATCGTCTTGTCGTAGGCCAGCAGGCTGCCGCTGCCCAGGATCGCCGCGAAGTGCCGGCCGACGCCGGCCGGGTAGTACGACCGGTCGTAGC
>JAHFVB010000035.1:6035-7663 GCA_023264755.1 Mycobacterium sp.
TTCGAGACGCGGACGGCATTAGCCAGCACGCCCTCCCGCGACGTGTCCTTGGGTCGCGTCGTCACCGCCTGCAGCTGGCGAGGGCCCGGAGGCGGCAACAGTGGCTGGTTGTTGCTGGAGAAGATGACGGCGAGCGTCTTGGTGCGGTCTTGATAGCGAGCCGCGAAGACCTGGGCGATCATGCCGCCCATCGATCCGCCGACGACGTGGGCCCGTTCGATGCGCAGGTGGTCCAGCAGTGCCGCAGCGTCGTCGGCCATGTGCTCCAGCGTGTAGACGGACCGGCTCGGCTTGCCGAAGTACGACCGGACCA
The DNA here is from genome assembly GCA_023264755.1 of Mycobacterium sp. Lineage (GTDB taxonomy): Bacteria > Actinomycetota > Actinomycetes > Mycobacteriales > Mycobacteriaceae > Mycobacterium. The sequence goes on from JAHFVB010000035.1 coordinate 6,349, forward strand.
TCCGGGGCAGCAGTGGCGCTCCGGTGTGGCGGCCTTCCACCTTGCTGGACAGTCCGACGTCGCGGTTGTCGTAGCGGATGACCCGCAAGCCTTGGTTGACCAGCCGCTCGCAAAAGCCCTCGCGCCAGAGCAACAACTGGGCGCCGAGCCCCATGATCAACAGCACGGCTGGGTCGCTCGGGTCGCCCATGTCCTCGTAGTAGATGTCCAAGTCGCCAGAGCGTGCGGTGCCGGTCCGGACGTCCATGACGGCCTCCAGTTCTGTGGTGGTGAAGCAGTTCTGTGGTGGTGAAGTACTTGTTCGAAGTACCACGAAGTACTACGAACGTGATTCCGGGAGCTCGTCCGGATCAGTCCGGTTCAGAGGTCGAGTTCGGGGTTGTGCTCGCGGCTGAGGTCGACCATGAAGTTGGCGAAGTAACCCGTCAACTGCGGGTCGCTCATCATCTGCCAATTCGGAGCCAGCAGCTTCATGTAGCGCTCGACGTAGAGGAACTGCTTGCCGATCAGCACCAGCTCGCGGGGCAGCGTCACGTCATAGGCGTCGGCGAGGGCCGAGAGCTGCTTGCCGATCTCGGCATAGCCGAGCTCACCGAGCGACTTCGTCGTCAGTGGGGTGGCAAACGCCTCGAGATCCTTGGCGGCCTGACCTTCGGGCTTCACCGTGCCGACCGCCCCCATCAGGACGACGATCTTGCCTGCGGCGGCGTGGTCCTTCTTGACCAGAAGGGCGAACACCAGTTCCCGCAGCAGCCACCTGGTGCGCGGATCGATGCGACCCATGATCCCGAAGTCGAAGAAGACGATCTTGCCGTCGGGGTCGACGTACAGGTTGCCCGCGTGCAGGTCGCCGTGGAACAACCCGTGCCGCAGCCCGCCCTCGAACAGGCTGAACAGCAGCGCCTTGACCAACTCCGTGCCGTCGAAGCCGGCCTTGCGGATGGCGGCCACGTCGTCGATGCGGACGCCCTGGATGCGTTCCATCGTCAACACCCGCGCACTGGTCAGATCCCAATAGACCTGTGGCACGCGGATGTTCTTGCCCAGCGGCGAGGCATGCATGTGCGCTACCCACGCGTCCATCGACTGCGCTTCGAGCCGGAAGTCGAGCTCCTCGGCGAGATTGTCGGCGAAGTCGGCGACGACGTCCTGCGCGGAGAGCCGTCGACCCAGTTTGACCAGTTCGACCAGCTGCGCGCCGCGCTTGAGAATCTGCAGGTCGGCCGCGACGCGGCGGCGGATGCCCGGGCGCTGGATCTTGACGACCACCTCTTCTCCGGAGTGCAGCGTCGCGTAGTGCACCTGCGCGATGGAG
>JAHFVB010000035.1:7673-16263 GCA_023264755.1 Mycobacterium sp.
GGCCGAGGCGAAGGGCTGCTCGTCGAAGGACTTGAAGAGTTTGGCCGGGTCGTCCCCGAGCTCTTCCTTGAACAGCTTGTGGACTTGGGCCGAATCGGCGGGCGGTACGCGGTCGAGCAGGCTGCGGAATTCGCGGCTGAGCGGTTCGCCGAACGCGCCGGGGCTGGAGGCGATGATCTGGCCGAGCTTGACGTAGGTGGGGCCCAGGTCGGAGAACGTCTGCGGGAGCTGATGGACGATCTTCTGCTGAAGCGAGCCCCGGCCCACTAGCTGGCTGACGACGCGCGCCCCCGTCCGGGTGAGCTGCCACCCCGTCGCCCCGATTCGAGCCGCTTCGACCGGCAACGGTACCCGGTCCAGCTTGGCTACCTCGCGGTGCTTTGTCGTGGTCATTACTGCAGTGTCTCAAAATCCGAGGTGACGCGAAAAATTCGACCGGAATTTCAGTGGGCTGGCTCACACTTGGGCCGGCGAGCGGAGGTCGCCGGGCGACGTCAGGCGAAGCTGTGCTCGACCTCGGCGCGACCACGCACCGGGTCACTGCCCGGCACGTAGGTCGGAACGGTGTGCGGCACCGTCGTAACGGCAGCCACCCTGGCCTGGGCCGCGCGGAACTCCGGGATCGGGCCGGCTGCGGTGTGCAGCCCGTTGATCACCGTCCACACGGCGGCGCGCCGGGCCGTGCGCTCGACGGGGTTGGGCGAGCGATGCTGAATCAGCTGCTTGGCCCACTTCGGCATGGTGTCGCGAATCGCCCAGTCGATCGCGGCCTGGGGCATCGGCAGATTGGGGCCGGTGGCCATGGCTGCGCCGTGGGTCAGTGCAAGCCGCGGTAGATAGGACTCCAGGCAGTCCAGCGTCTCGGCCTTCGTGGTCGGAAGGTCGGTACCGCCGAGCGCCTGCCCGACCCGGACGAACTCGCCGTAGTATCGGTCGATCTTCTTGCCGCGCAACGGTTGTGGGTGGTACAGCTCATGCGCGGTGGCCAGCCCCCACACCACCGTCGCGTAGTTCCAGCGCAACCAGTCCGGGTCGTCGGCGTCATAACTGGCTCCGTCGGGTCGCACGCCCTTGATGGTGTGGTGCATGGCGCGCACGGTCTGCGCCAGGCGCTCGGCGGTGTCCGTCGAGCCGTAGGCGGTGCCGATGAAGAAGGCGATGGAATGGCCGAGCCTGACCGCAGCCCCCTTCGGGTCGATGCGTGGCAGGGCGACGCCATTGTCGTCGCGTTCGACCAGCCGCGAGTGGTGCATGCCCATCCAGTAGATCGACGGATCGAGCCGTTCCAGATATGCCGCGCACTGTAGCCCGAACACCAGTGCCTCGAGGTGTGAGTGCACGTGCCACACCGCGCTACCGGGACCGAACCAGCCGGGATCGCCCGCCGGACCTGCGAATTCCATCCCCCGGAAGTAGTGCCTGCGGACGTTGCGATCGAACCGCTCCTGCAACTTCTGCTCGACGAGCTGGTGCGGCAATGGCAGCACTTCGACCTCCCTGACACTTTGGCAACGGTCGTTGTCACTCTAGCCAGGGCCGTCGCACCGGACAACGTTTTCGCGGTTGTCGGGTGGTCGACTACCCGCGCGGCTCGGCGCGGCCGATGTTCTCGACCAGGGCGTCGACGACCGGCCGCCACACCGGCTGGGGCAGGTCGTGGCCCATCCCGTCGACCACCACGAAACGCGCCCCCTTCACCATGCGAGCGAGGTTGCGGCCGTTGCGAATTCGCACCATCGGATCGTGCGAGCCGTGCACGACCACCGTCGGTGCGGCGATGCGCCGGGCGTAGCCCACCAGGCTGCCCGTACCGAGAATCGCGTCGAATTGACGCAATCCACCCTGCGGATAGTCGCTGCGCGCCGTGAGCGTCCGGACGCGGTCGCGCAGCTGCTCGGCGGTGGGAAGGAAGTTGGGACCGTTGATGACCGCGATGTTGCGCACCTCGTAGGCGAGCTTGTCCTGCTCGGGCGCGTCCGTGGCGGGCGGGTCGAAGGCCAGCTTGATCACCCGCCACGTGGGCAGCGCCGACAGCGCCCGGCCCGAACTCGTCATCAGCAGGCCGAGCGAGGCCACCCGATCGGGGTGAGTGCCGGCCAGCACCTGCGCGATCATTCCGCCCATCGACACCCCGAGCACGTGCGCCCGCTCGATGCCGAGCCGGTCGAGCAGCGCTCGGGCGTCCTCGGCCATGTCCACCAACGTGTAGGGCACCGGGCTGCTTCTACCGACCAGGTAGCGCGCCACCCGGGCATACACCGAGCCCTCGGCCCGCTGGCCGTGGAGCTTGGTCGACAGTCCGATGTCGCGATGGTCGAACCGGATCACCCGCAGGGAACTTTGGACCAGCTGCTCGCAGAAGCCGTCGGGCCACATCGGCAGTTGCGCGCCGACCCCCATCACCAGCAGCACGGCTGGATCAGCGGAGTCGCCGAGGTCCTCGTAGTAGAGCTCGACGGTTCCGCACGTCGCGGTTCCGCGGCGGATGTCCACATGTCAGTTCTACCGGCGTTTCGTGGAGTCCGAGCAGCGCTCACCTCCGCTCGGACTCCACGAAACGGTCAGTTGGCGACGGGCTCCTTGCCCCACGGTGTCAGCCACGGCGTCGGCTCCCAGCCCTCCAATCCGGCCAGCAGCTCGTACAGCGTTGCGCCGTCGATGCTTTCGCGGATGATGTCGGCGTGACCCGCGTGGCGGGCCAGTTCCTCGATGAGGTGGAAGATCACCCAGCGCACCGACCAGGCCGAGACGTGCTGCGGGAACCACGGCACGCCGGGGGGAACCGGGACCGGCGTCCCGAGGTCGACGGTCTCGACCAGGCGGATCGTCTCGGCGTTCTGGGCATCGAAGGTGGCCAGCAGCTCGGCCAGCGTCTCGTCCTCGCGCATGACGAACTCGTCCTGGTAGCCGGCTTCCTGGGCTTCCACCGGCCGCTTGTCGCGTTCGCCGAGCTCCGGTGCCGCGGCGACGCGTTCCATCCAACCCCGCTGGCAGTTGGTGACGTGCTTGATCAGCCCGCCGAGTGACATCGCGCTGACCGACGGGGTGGAGCGAGCCTGCGCGTCGGTCAACCCGAACACGACGGCGTGGAACGCATACTGCTGCGCCGCGAGGTACTCCTTGAGGCCCGCGCGCTCATCGGCAACGGGTGGGGGCATGGCGGCCATGGTTAGTGCTCCTTCGTGTTGGTGTGGACGTAATCGGTGCGGAGGTCGGCGGTGTGGAGGTAGAGGTCGCGGAGCAACGCGATTTCGGCTCCGTGGTGGATCACTTCGCGGTTGATGTGCAGGATCAGCTCTGCCATCGGCCTTTCGCTGAACGGACCTTCGGCAGGCCCGATCGGTCGGCTCAGGTCCTCGTCCGTCAACGCGCGCACCCCTGCCTTCCAGCCGGCGTAGGCGTCGTCGAGTTGGCTCAACGCCGTATCGGAATCCGTGGCGTACGGCCACGACTGGTAGTCCGCGGGGGGAGCGCCGAAGTGCGCGTGGTTGCGCATCGCCAATACCCCGACGATGACGTGCGCCATCCGCCAGGCGATCGTCGAGAACGGCGCGGGAACGGGCGGCGGGTAGGTGAAGTCGATGCGTGCGTCGGGGTGCACCGTCCAGCAGTTGGGCACCGGCGCCCAGAAGTACTCGGCGTCGGTTAGCCCGTCGAATCGCGGGCGTAGCTGGTGGGTCCAATGCCAGTCGAGTTGGTCGGACAGTTGGGCGGCATTCGTGCTCATGGGCCCAGCCTCTCAGGTGCTTAGGACAGTATCTGTCCTAAGAATCGGGCAGACTGTGGACGTGTCCGAAACCACCAGCCGGGTGCTGCAGCTGCTCGGGTTGCTGCAGTCCCGCCGCGTGTGGTCGGGACAGGAGCTGGCCGAGCGGCTAGGGGTGACGGGCCGCAGCGTCCGACGCGACGTCGACCGGCTACGCGAGCTGGGCTATCCGGTGCACGCGAGCAAGGGGCACGGCGGCGGCTACCAACTCGGCGCGGGTGCGGCGTTGCCGCCGCTACTGCTGGACCCGGAGGAAGCCGTCGCCATGGCGGTGTGTCTGCGAGTCGCGGCGGGTGGAAGCGTTGCCGGAGTGGGCGAGTCGGCGCTGCGCGCACTGTCCAAGCTCGATCAGGTCATGCCCGCGCGGCTGCGCAGTCAGGTCGCGGCCCTCCACGACGCCACCGTCACGTTGAGCTCCGGTCAGCGCGATACCCCCGTCGACCCCGATGCGTTGATGACCCTGGCCCGCGCTTGCCGCGACCACGAGCACGTGACGGCCGGTTACGTCGACATCCGCGGCAACCGGACCCAACGCAGGCTCGAGCCGTATCGACTGGTGACGACCGGGCGGCGTTGTTATCTGCTGTGCTACGACCGCGACAAGCTCGACTGGCGCAGTCTGCGGCTGGACCGAATGTCCGACGTGCGAGCGCTGGGCAGCACCTTCGTCCCGCGGGAAACGCCCGACGCGGCCGGCTACGTACGGCGCGCGATCACCACCTCGCCCTACCGGTACGTCGCGCGCGTGCGCTATTCCGCGCCGCTAGACGTGGTGGCGCAGTTCTTCTCGGAGTCGTCGATGGAACTCGAAGCCGACGGTGCCGACGCGTGCATCATGACCACCGGGGCCGACGACCCGGAGCGCATGGTGGCCTGGCTGGCACTACCGGGCTGTGATTTCGAGGTGCTCGAGCCACCCGAGGTCATCGCGGCCGTCGGCGTGGTCGCCGCAAGGCTGACCCGCGCCGCCTCCGACACTGACCGCCGAACGTGAGCTAGGCGGCGCGGCCGGCGCGCACCACGTCGCCGATGATCGGCGCGCCGGGCCGGTAGGCCAGGTGGACGTACGACGGAGCGTCGAGCCGGACGAAGTCGGCGCGGGCCCCGACCGCCAGCACGCCGACGTCGGTGCGACGCAGCGCCCGCGCGCCACCCGCGGTCGCCGACCACAGTGCCTCGGCCGGGGTGAAGCCCATGTCACGTACGGCCACCGCAAGGCAGAACGCCATGCTCGTCGTGTACGAACTCCCCGGGTTGCAGTCGGTGGCCAACGCGACGGTGACCCCCGCGTCCAGGAACCGGCGCGCGTCGGGCCACGGTGCCCGCGTGGAGAATTCGGCCCCCGGCAGCAGCGTGGCCACGGTGGTGCCGGTGGCCAACGCGGCGATGTCGGCATCGGTGGCATGGGTGCAGTGGTCCACCGAGGCCGCCCCGAGCTCCACCGCCAGTTGGATGCCGCCGCTGGGGCCAAGTTGCCCGGCGTGCAGGCGGGGGGTCAGCCCCGCGTCCACGCCGGCCTGCAGGATGAACCGCGCCTCGTCCACGTCGAAGGCGCCGCGGTCGCAGAAGACGTCGATCCAGCGCGCATGGTCTCGACAGGCCGCCAACATGTCACCCGCCACCAACCGGACGTAGGCCTCACGATCGTGTCGGTACTCCTGCGGAACTACGTGCGCGCCAAGGAAAGTGGTCTCCTCGGTGAACCTAGTGCCGAGCTCGAGGCTCCGCTGCTCGTCGATCGTGTTCAGCCCGTAGCCACTCTTGGTCTCGAAGGTGGTGACGCCACCCCGATGCAGTTCGGACGAGAGTCGGGCCAGGTTGGCCGCCAGCGCGTCATCGGAGGCCGCCCGGGTGGCCGCGACCGTCGTGGCGATGCCGCCGCCGTCGTAGGGGCGCCCGCTCATTCGCGCGGCGAACTCGGCGGCCCGATCGCCCGCGAAGACCAGGTGGGCGTGGCTGTCCACGAACCCGGGTACCACACTCGTGCCCGCGCAGTCGATACGTTGATCGGCCTGCGGCGCTCGAGCTTTCGGGCCCAGCCAGACGATCCTGTCGCTGTCGGTCAGCAGTGCGGCATCGGTGAGCACGCCGAGCGCGGTGCCGTCGCCCGCCGTCGGGTCGTTGGTGACGAGCTCGCCGATGTCGTCGTAGAGCACGGTCATGGGGCCTCCCACAGTGCACCGATGGCGGCGGTCAGCAGGCTGCCGACGGAACCGCGGTGATGCCGGCGGTCGGTGACGACCGTACGCCCGTCCACCACGACGTCGGTGACGTCGGCGGCCGACGCGGCGAAGACGACGTTTTCGGGCGTGGGGCCGCCACCCGCGGTCCGCACGGAGCTCAGGTCGAGTGCCACCAGGTCCGCCCGCGCCCCGACGGCGATTCGGCCGGCATCGGCCCAGCCGAGTGCGCGTTGCCCGTCGGAGGTCGCAGCCTCCAACAGTCGAGTCGCGGAGCAGATGCCGCGGCGTTGCCGGGCCAGTCGTTCGTCGAGCTCGACTGCCCTGGCTTCCTCCAGCACGTCGATCATCGCGTGGCTGTCGGTGCCAAGGCTGAACGGTCCGGGGCCGTCGAGCAGCGCCGCGGCCGGGCCGATGCCGTCGCCGAGGTCCCGCTCGGTGGTGGGACAGAAGCAGGCACCGGTGGCCGTGTCGCGCAGGTCGGTGATGTCCTGCTCGGTCAGGTGGGTCGCGTGGACGGCGGTGGTGCGCGGTCCGAGCACGCCGTGCGCGCCCAGCAATGCCGTCGGGGTGCAGCCATGTGCGGCCAGGCACTGCTCGACTTCGGCGACCTGCTCGCTGGAATGGACGTGCAGCGGTGCGTTGTGGGTGTTGGCCCAGTCGGCGATCCGACTGAGTTGGCCTGCCGGCACGGCCCGCACGGAATGTACTGCGGCGCCGACGAGTACGTGGCTGCTCTGCTCGGTATCGGTCCGCAACGCGTCGGCCCGCTGCGCCCAGCGGTCCGCGTCGCCGTCGCCGAACCGCAGCTGCGGACCGGCCAGCGGGGCGCCGTCGAGCCCGGCCGTCAGATAGCAGGTGTCGAGCAGCGTGAGCCGGATCCCCGCGTCGGCCGCAGCCGCCACCAGCGCCCAACCCATTTCGTTGGGGTCGGCGTAGCGCACCCCGCCGGGACCGTGGTGGAGATAGTGGAACTCTCCGACCGCGGTGATGCCCGCCAGGGCCATTTCGGCGTAGACCGCGCGGGCCAACTCCAGGTAGAGCTGCGGGGTCAGCCGCGCGGCGATGCGGTACATCGCCTCCCGCCACGTCCAGAACGAGCCGCCTCCGCGTTGCGTGTGCGAGCGCAACGCGCGGTGAAACGCGTGTGAGTGCGCGTTGGCGAGCCCAGGAATCACCATGCCGGACAGTCGATTCCCCGTGGGTGCGCTATCCGGTTCGACGGAGTCGATCACTCCGTCGGTGGCGGTGACGCGCACCGAGTCGGCCACCCGGTCGTCCACCCACGCGTGTTCGCACCACCAGGTCTGGCTCACCCGACCACCCAGTCCGCCATCACCTCGGCCAGCGCCTCGGCTCCGCGTCTGCAGTCGGCGGGCTCGGCGTACTCGTCCGGGGAGTGCGACACCCCGGTCGGGTTGCGGACGAACAGCATTGCGGTGGGCACCTTCGCGGACAGCACGCCCGCGTCGTGTCCGGCCGCAGTCGGTAGCACCGGAATGTCTCCGAGCGAGGCCAGCGCGCGCACGATTCTGGCCCGCGGTGCTTCCGGGAATTCGACGGCGGGGCTGACGGATTCGACGTCGACCGAAAGAGCCACCCGGTCGTCCTCGGCGTATCCGGTCGCGTCGGCGGCGATCGCCTCGACCAACGCGGTCAGCGTGGCCTCGTCGGCCGCGCGCGCGTCGAGCCAGGCGTGAAGCCGGGCGGGGATGGCGTTGGCGCCGTTGGGTGTGACGGCCAGTTTGCCGAACGTCGCGACCGCGTCGTGCGTGGCGGCGCGGTCACGGGCGGCGCGTACCGTCGCCGCGAACGCCAGCATGGGATCTCGCCGGTCGACCAGCCGTGTGGTGCCCGCGTGGTTGCCCTGCCCGCAGAACGTGAACTGCCAACGCCCGTGGGGCCAGATCGCCGAAGCCACCGCGATCGGCTTGTCCACCAAATCCAGGGCGCGGCCCTGCTCGACGTGCAGTTCGACGTACACCCCGACGCGCTTGACGAGCTCCGGATCGGGCCCGACGTGTGCGGGGTTGCGGCTGGCGGCGCGCATTGCCTCGGCGAGCGTGGTGCCGTCGGCGTCGCGCAGGCCAAGGGCGCGTTCCGGGGTGACGGCTCCGGTGGACAGTTGCGAGCCCACGCAGGCCACGCCGAAGCGGCCCCCCTCCTCGTCGGAGAACGCGACCACGGCGACCGGGAGGCGTGGGCTGACTCCGCGCGCCACGAGCAGGTCGATGGCCGCGAACGCCGAGACGATGCCCAGGGGCCCGTCGAAGGCGCCGCCGCCGGGTACCGAGTCGAGGTGTGAGCCGGTGACGAAGGCGCCCACCGGGTCGCCCGTCCAGCCCTGCGGCATCCACCAGGACCACAGGTTGCCGTTGCGGTCTTCCTCGACGGTCAGGCCGCGCCGCTGCGCCTCGCCCGCGAACCACTCACGCAGCGTCAGGTCGGTGGTGGTCCAGGCGAACCTGCGGTAGCCGCCGCTGGCGGCGTCGCGCCCGACGTCGAGGATCGAACTCCACAGCCCGTCGAACGTGCCCGAGGTCATCGGTTGTCCTGCATGGGGATTCGCACGCCACGTTCGGCTGCGACCTGGGTGGCGTACGGGTAGCCCGCGTCGGCGTGACGGATGACCCCCATGCCAGGA
>JAHFVB010000347.1 GCA_023264755.1 Mycobacterium sp.
CGACGAGGCGGGGGAGTTGCCGGTGTCGGGCCACGCCTGTGTCGATGACGGCGACCGTCTGGCCGGACCCCCGCGACAGCGGCCGAAGCGCCGCGACGTCGACGTCCGCCAGCTGGGTGGACCGTCCCTTCGTCGTTGCGCGCGTGGAGGAGTCGCAGTCCCCGGTCTGTTCGGTGGCCGCGGGCGGGGCGGGGGAGCGTGGTGCCGGCAACAGAGAATCGTCGACGGTGGGTGGCGGCACGGCCCCGGCCGGAGGGGCCGCCCAGGTGGTCCATGCGACCAGTGCGAAGGCGGCGGTGAGTCGAAGCAGTTGCTCTCCGGCGGGCGTCATGTGAGCGGCAGTTCCCGCGCCAGCGCATAGCCGCCGGCCACCCAGCAGGCCAACGGAACCACCGCCGCGAGTGCGGCGTAGTCGAGCAGGTCGACCGCACGCTTGGCCAGCGGACTGAGGCTGTGATGCCCAAGGGTGCCGAGCCCGAGCGCAGCCAGGGCGGTGGTGATCCAAGGAGCCAGGGCGGGTGAATTGGACACCACGACGATCAAAGCCATTGAACCGGCGAGCAATCCGCCTCCCACCAAGGCGACGCGGCGGCAGGTGTCGACGTAGGTCCTGGCGCGCAACGTCAGGACCAGGCCTGCCGCGCACGCGAAGGCCACACCGGCGGCTGACTGGTCAGATCGCATGCTCCCGAGCGCCACCTGGGCCACCCCGACGACGACCGCAAAGACAGCGCCGGCGATCAGGCCGGTCAGTATCGTGTGCGCCTCTCGCGCGTGGGCGTCGTCGGTGCGCGGCGGACCGTCGTGCCGAGTGTTCAGCCCCGACAACGCCATGGCCACCCGGGGGGCCAAGGCCAGCAACCCGAGTGCGGCCGTCGTCAGGCCGGCTCCGATGGTCGCGATGGGGAGGGCGACGAACGAGGCCGCGGTCGTCACGGCTGCGACGAACGCCGACGCCGTCGCGGTGGCCGTCAGCCCCGCGCTGGGCCGCCCGGAGAGTCGGGTCATCACCACTGCCGCGGCGAATGCCGCCGCTGCGCCCAGCAATACGTTGGGGGCCGCCGGTCCGGACGGTACGGCCAGGATTCCCGTCACCGCGGCGAACGTGACCCCTGTCACTGACAGCATCCGATGGCGTCCGCGCACCGCGGTCCAGCACACCGCGGCCGTCGCGCACGCGGAGCCGATCACGTGGGCAGCGGAATGCGTCTCGACTGCCGACCAAGCCAGCGCGGCGGCCGCCAACAGCACGAGCGACGAGCCGACCGCTTCCGTGACCCATTCGTCGGCTTCCCGCGTTGGCGCACCGGTGGCGGCGACCACGCGGGCCGGCTCCCAACTCGCCGGTCGGGGTATCGGGGCCTGCCCGGTGGTGAGTACGAGCACTTCGCCGTCGCGAATACCGTTGTCCACCAATGAGAGCGAATCGTCGAGTGGGCCGCCCACCAGTCGGTCGAGGCGCCAGTGGTGGACGTCCTGCGCCGGCGGCCACAGCCGCGCCACGTCGTTCACCGCAGGGAGCAGCGCCGCGACGGGCGTCTGTGCACAGACGGCGACGTCGACGGTGCGCACGTCGCCGTCGTGCTCGGTCTGGATGGACAGTCGGCACACCGACACCACTTCACCTCCCCAGGAGCGGTTCGTCTCCGCCACCGTAACCGAGCCGAGAAGCCTGCCGGCGCACCAAAGTTTCCGTCCGCCAAGTGGAACCGATCAGGGCAGCCCCGCGTCCAACACTCTGATGGACTTCCTACGGGCAGCACGGCTGCCGGCGCCTCAGTTCGACGTCGGCGCCATCGTCGTGGATCCACCCCCGGAGCCTCCCAAGCCGGCTCCGGTGAACCCCTTGGTCCGGCTGCTGCCCGTCGCGATGGTCGTCGCCACGCTGGGCATGACGGCGCTGTACTTCACCTCGGGCGTCGCCAGGAACCCGATGTTCCTGTTGTTCCCGGTGATGATGTTGGTCTCAGCGCTGGGCTCGGTGGCCTACGGTGCCCGTGGTACGCAACGGTCGACCGAACTCGACCAGAGTCGTCGCGAATACCTGGGTTACCTCGATGTGCTCGACGATGCCGCGGCGAAGACCGCTGTGGCGCAGGGCAGGTCGCTGTGGTGGAGCCATCCCGATCCGGGCGGATTGTGGGCGTTGGTGGGTGGACCGAGGATGTGGGAACGCCGACCCGGCGATGCCGACTTCGGCCAGCTTCGGGTCGGGCTGGGGGAGCAGCCGCTGTCCACCCCGCTGGTGGCGTCCGAGGGCGGGTCGTCTGGCGACGGCGATCCGGTCGTGCAGGGGGCGCTGCGGCGGCTCTTGGAGGAGCGCGCGACGGTCGCGGACGTGCCGGTCACGGTGGACGTGTCGGCTTCGGTCACGATCGATGTCGAGGGTCCCACCGCTTCCGCCCGAGCTTTGGTGCGGGCCATGGTGTGCCAGCTGGCGGTGCTACATGGCCCGTCGGCGGTGGCGATCGCCGCGGTGGTCGACGAGACTTCGGCCCCCGAGTGGGACTGGCTGAAGTGGCTGCCACACCATCGGTCCACGTCGTCGACGGATGCTGTGGGCGCGGCGCGGATGACGTACCGCAGCACGAGCCAGTTGAGCCCCGGCACCACCGCGCGCACGCTGGTGATCGTGGACTGTGGTCGCGCCGTCGACGGCGGTCCCCTGCCGGAGGGGACGACGGTGGTGGCGCTCCGCGCACCGTCGACCGTCGACGAGCCGTCCGGCATGCGGATCGACGGCTCCGGTGCCGGGTGGCCACAACGTCCTGACGCGTTGACCGTGACGCAGGCCTCGGTGTGCGCCCGCCGGCTGGCCCCGTTCCACGACCCGGAAGGCGCGGTCGACACCGCCCCCGAGGCGTGGACGCAGTTGATGGGGATACCCGACGTCGAGCGGGTCACGGCGGAACACTCCTGGCGACGGCGCCCCGATGGCCGACGGCTGCGGGTGCCGATCGGAGTCGACGACCAGGGCGACACGGTCGAGTTGGACATCAAGGAGGCCGCGCTGGGCGGCACCGGACCGCATGGGCTCTGCGTCGGTGCCACCGGCTCCGGCAAGTCCGAGTTCCTCCGTACGTTGACCTTGGGGCTGGTGGCCACCCATCCGCCCGAGGCGTTGAACCTGGTGCTCGTCGACTTCAAGGGTGGCGCCACGTTTCTCGGCTTCGAGCGGCTGCGACACGTCGCTGCGGTGATCACCAATCTGGCCGACGAAGCCCATCTGGTGTTGCGCATGCGCGACGCCCTGGCCGGTGAACTGAATCGCAGGCAGGAACTGCTGCGCGCGGCCGGAAACTTCGCCAACGTGACGGCCTACGAGGCGGCGCGGACCCGTGGCGCCGACCTCGCGCCGCTGCCGACGCTGTTCATCGTGGTCGACGAGTTCTCCGAGCTGCTGAGTCAGCACCCCGACTTCGTGGAGTTGTTCGTGGCCATCGGGCGGGTGGGACGGTCGCTGGGGATGCACCTGTTGCTGGCCAGTCAACGACTGGAGGAGGGCAGAATTCGCGGCCTCGAGACCCACCTGTCCTATCGGATCTGTCTGAAGACGTTCTCTGCCGCGGAGTCTCGGGCGGTGCTCGGCACGACCGACGCCTTCGACCTCCCCAATACCCCTGGCGTGGCTTATCTGAAGAACGCCTCCGGTGAACTGGTGCGCTTCCGGACGGCGTTCGTGTCCGGCCAGCTGAATTCGTCCGTTCGGTCGGCCCCGGTGCCACCTTCGATCGACACCCCGGCGGTGTTCACGGCAGCACCGGTCGGGCCAGTGCGCACCGTCCGCCCGCCGGCGGTGCTCGGCCCGCGCAGCGTGCTGGAGGCCGTCTTGGACGGACTGGCCGAGGTGGGTCCACCCGCACATCGGGTGTGGTTGCCCCCGCTCTCGACGTCACCGATCCTGGGGACGGTACTGGCGCAAGCCCCGCCACGGGCGGCGTTGGTGGTCCCGATCGGCTTGGTGGACAACCCGTTTCAACAGCGTCGGGACGTCCTGTGCGCCGACCTACGCGGAGCCGGTGGGCACGTGGCCGTGGTGGGCGGCCCGCGAAGCGGCAAGTCGACGACGCTACGCACCCTGGTGCTGGCGCTCGCGGCCACTCACGATCCGACCGCCGTGGGTGTCTACGTGCTCGACTTCGGTGGCGGTGCGCTGTCGGCAGTGCGGACATTGCCTCAGGTGGGTGCGGTGGCGGGCCGGTTCGATCGCGAACTGGTCGGGCGGATCGTCGGGCACCTACAGTCGGTCGTCCGCCGACGCGAGGCCCGCGCGCGGGAGGCGACCACCCGCCGGCGCCGCGACCTGTTCTTGGTGATCGACGGTTGGACCGCGCTTCGACAGGAGTTCGACGGGCTGGAGGAGGTGATCACCGCCCTTGCCGCCCAGGGGCTTTCGGTCGGTGTCCACGTCGTGGTCGCGGCGTCGCGGTGGGCCGAGCTACGGCCGGCGCTCAAGGATCAGCTCGGCACCCGCATCGAACTGCGGCTCGGTGACCCCGCGGATTCGGAGTTGGACAGGAAGCGGGCCAGGCTTCTGGCTGGCCGGCCCGCCGGGTGCGGAATCACCAGCGATGGGTTGGAATCGATGGTGGCGTTGCCCCGGCTGGACTCGGTGCCCAGTGTCGACGGGCTCGACGACGCGTTGCTCACTGCGGCGGACGCGCTGCGACTGAGGCACCCAGGCTTGTCGGTGCCCCAAGTCGTGCCGATGCCTACGCGGGTCGAGTACGCCGACGTCGTGGCGCAGTCACCGGGTAGCCCCGTGCTCGGGCTTTGCGAAGAGCTCCGCCCCCTGACCGTCGACTTCGCCGCTCAACCCCACGCGCTGATCGTGGGCGAATCGCAGTGCGGAAAGACGAACGTGTTGCGCGTGCTGTGCCGGGAACTGTTGCGCACCCACGAGTCCACGGCTGCGCAGCTGGTCGTCGTCGATCCCCGGCGTACCCTGCTCGGCGTCGTCGAATCCGAGCATCTGCGCGGCTACGCCATGTCGGGTGCGGCCGCCGAAACCCAGCTCACCGAGGTTGCCGAGCAACTGCGCGCCCGGTTACCCGGTGAGGGCGTCACCCAAGGCCAGTTGCGCGACAGGACATGGTGGTTGGGCCCGGACGTGTACGTGGTCGTCGACGACTACGAACTGGTCGCGACCGCGTCCAGCAACCCACTCCACGTGCTGCTCGAACTCTTGCCGCATGCCCGGGATCTGGGCCTGCACGTCATCGTGGCCCGCCGCTCAGGAGGGGCGGCGCGGGCGATGTACGACCCCGTGTTGGCGGCACTGCGCGACCTCGGCTGTCTGGGGCTGATGATGAGTGCGAGCCCCGAAGACGGGGTGTTGCTCGGTGCGGTCCGTCCCTCGCCGCTGCCGCAGGGCCGGGCGACGTTGGTCCGGCGCGGGCATCCGGACCAACTGGTTCAGGTCGCCTGGACCGACCCACCGTGAGCGCGTCGGTCGTGGTCGTGGTCGTGGTCGTGGTCGTCGGTCCAGGCGTGGTGTGTGGTCCCGGTGCCGTCCCCGCGGAACTGGTTTCGGTGGCATTGGCTGCGATCGACGACCCGCTGACCGTCCACGCCGGCCGGGTGGTGGCGGTTCGCGACGTGTGGACAGAACTGATGCGCACGGCGCTCGCAGGGGAGCGGGACCGAG
>JAHFVB010000036.1 GCA_023264755.1 Mycobacterium sp.
CCGGCCCGCCACCTGTCCAGGACGCGCCGCTCGCGTTTGGTCGGGCGCCCGGCACCGCGATCGCGGACGGCCACCGGCAGGGACGGCGTTTGAGGCGGGGCCGGGGTGCGATCGAGGTAGCAGGTCACCGCATCGGCCGCCCCGACTCGCTTCTGGATCACCCGCACCACCTCGACGATTCGCGTGGTGTCACCCACCAGCGCACGCACCTGGTCACCGGGGGAGACCGTGGTCGAAGCCTTTGCCGGCCGATCGTTGACCCGGACGTGCCCGCCCCGGCACGCCGCGGCGGCGTCCGGGCGGGTCTTGGTCAGCCGGACCGCCCACAACCACCGGTCCACGCGGGTCGACTCCATGACGTCCATCATGACTGGCCGCGGCGGAGTGGTCCGGGAGGTTTGCCATCACGTACGCTGGTTATGTCTGCTAAGTATCGGGATCCCGTCTCAACGCTGGAGTCATGCTCATGACCTTGATCAAGACCACACTTTCCGCAGTTGTCGTTGCGGGCGGGCTGACTGCAGCCATCTTCGGTGCCGGCTCCGCAAGCGCCGAGCCGCCTCCTCCTCCGCCGGCCCCCATGCTGGGTGAGGTGCCGCCGCCGAACGCTCCGCCGAAGACCGCCGACTTCTGGGATGGTGAACCGGTGGTGTGGACTTCGATGTGGGGTGGCCGCTGGGGCATCTGGAAGAACGGCATGTTCATCACCCTGTCGTCGAACATCAACACCGGCGGCGGCTAACGGCCACTGCGTCGTAGATTCACCGCAGTCGCTCGTCGACCTCGACTGACCAGCTCCTTGACGGTGGCGTCTGCTGCGCGCGATATTGAGTGACTACTCAATGGAGCGCTCGAGAATGGACGCTGATTTCACCAAGGTCGCTCTGGTGGCGGGCGGCAGTCGAGGCATCGGTGCGGCGACGTCGCAGCTGCTGGCCTCGCGCGGCATGCGGGTCGTAGTCAACTACCGATCCAACGACGCCGATGCCGAAGCCGTCGTCCAGGCGATCCGCACCGCAGGTGGCGAGGCGATGGCGGTACGAGCCGATGTCTGCAATCCCGACGAGGTAGACCGGCTGATGGAGACGGTGGCCGCCGAGTGGGGGACCGTCGACGTCTTGGTCAACACCGTGCTCATTCCCTACGCCATCAAGTCATTTCAGGAAATCAGCTGGACGGAGTTCGGCGGAAAGCTTAGGGATGAGTTGTTGGCTGCGTTCACCCTGACCCGGGCCGTGACGCCGGGGATGATCGAACGGGGTTACGGCCGAATCGTGCATCTTGCGACCAATCTCGCCAAGAATCCGCGGGAGGGAATGATCGCGCTAGGTGCGTCCAAGGCGGCCGTGGTGACATTCGCCCGCTACGTGGCCCAGGAACTCGGCCCGCACGGCATCACCGTCAACCTGGTGGCTCCGGGCATGGTCGCCACTCAGATCTCCTCGACGGTGGCCGAGCCGGTCAAGGATCGGATCGTCGCGGCCACCCCGCTGGGCCGCATCGCCCAACCCGATGACGTCGCCAGGGTCATCGCCTTCTACGCCGACGATGCCAGTGGCTTCATGACAGGTACCTATGCACCGGTCAACGGCGGCCTGGCAATGGACTGAGCGGCGCGACGAAAGACGGGAAGTGTTCGGCCATGCTGACTTTCGACCTCGCGTACGTGGGACGCGGCATCCACGAGGAGTTGGTCGCCTACGTCGCCGACCAAGAGGGCCATTTCGCCGAGGAAGGCGTGCACGTCGCACTGCACGACGGCACGGGTTGGGACGTCGAACGCCTGCGCCGAGGCGCGACGATCGGTTTGGGGCGGTCGATGTTGTCGCGGCTGACCGACGGCATCCCATGGACGGCACTGACCGTCAGCACTCACCGGCCGTTGTTCTGGTTCCTCGGCCGTGGCGACATGTCGTCGCTGCAAGACTTGCGCGGCCGTCGCGTCGCCGTGCACGCCCCGCGCACGGCTCCGGGCTGCTTTGGCCGTATCGTGCTGCGCCGCAACGGCATCGATCCTGACCATGATGTCGTGAGCATCGTCCGGGCGCCCGATGACTACGGCATGGATCTACGCAGATTGCGCGACGGCTCGATCGATGCTGCCATGGTCGGTAGCACGATGGCGCCCGAGCAGGTGGCCGACGAGTACGGGCTCAAGGTGCTGGGCTGGATCGGTGACCACTTTCACGTGCCGACCGTCGGGATAGCGGTGGATCCGACGCACGTGCCGTTGGACAGCCCAGCGCTGCGCGCCGTCGTTCGAGCCAATGTGCGCGCCCTGAACACCATCGCGCACGAACCGGACGTCGCGGTGGCGCACATGCACCATGGGTTTCTGAGCAGGCACACCGACGCCGAAGTCCGCCAACACTACGACCAGTTCGTCGCGCCGTACTTCTCCGACGATGGTCACGTCGAGCTGGACGTCGGCAACGAGGCGATCGCCGCCGTGGCCGAGGAACTCGGCGTCACCGCAACCTTCGACGCCGCCGAGATGTACCAGACCGAGCTCCGCGTGCTCGACTAGCGCTTGCTCAACCCGTGACGTCGAGAATCTTGATCGCGAAGACGAGCGTGTCGCCCTTCTGGATTCCAGCGCTGGGCTGACCGTCGGGATAGCCGTCGGCGGAGGCCATCGCGACCGCGACGGTGGATCCGACCTTCTGTCCCGCGATGGCCTTCTGGAAGCCGGGCACCACTCGGGTGAGTGGGAATTCAGCCGGGGTACCCCGCTGGTAGCTGCTGTCGAACACCGCGCCGTCGCGGCCGTCGACGCCCATGTAGCACACCGAGACAGTCGCCGTGTCCGCGACGACCGGCCCGGTGCCCGCCCGAAGGGTGTGCACCTGGGTATCCGTGACGCTGAATGGTGCGTCGACCTTGACGTACGGCGCCGCGGTATCCGTCGATCCGGTGACTGCGACGTTGCCCGTGGCCCCGGCCAACGTCCACTCGGGGGTACCGGCGCCCGTGGGCGCTGCGGTTGGGCAGCCGGTGGCCGGTTCGGTGACGGACGTGGCGACCGGGGCGACGGAGGGCGAGCTTGCCACTGGGGCACCGGTGTGGGAGCCGCATGCGGCGAGCGTGATGGCGATGGACGCGGCACTGGCGACCAGCGCCACGGAAGAAGACCTACGAGGAGAGCTCACGGTCGTCACGCTACCGCCGCGTGTGACGGCGCTTGCCAATGGCCCCGAACGGCCTGTGTCAGTGCCGCGCGCCGCGCATCCGGGTCCGACCAGTGGAACATCCGTTGGCCGATCGACGGCGCCGCCGATTGGATGGCATACGAGGTGGACCGTTGCCCACCGTGGCACCCGACGCTCGTGCGCGCCAGCGAGCAATCGGCGGCTCACGTCGCCGCCCGACCGGGCTCGCAGGGGTGCGGCAGAGGTCAGCCGGACGCAACGCACACGCGCAATAATCAACTTATGCGTTGATGATTGACGCGGCAAGAGTGTCGAGATGCAGAGGGGGACAAGGACATGAGGCGATTTGCTACGTGAGACTGAATATTGTCGCGATCGACAAATCAACGTCTATGTTGACATCGTTTCTGTGGTCGGGAATATTGTGGCCGGTGCGAGTGATGTGGGCCACAGGCTTGGGGCGCGGAATAGCGGACGATACCGCCGCGTGCGTGCGCCGATTCGCTGCAAATCACCGATCGGTGGCCCGCCTCGGGGCTACGCAGCACCGAGGGTGGTAGCGGCATGGAACCGCGGTCCGGCGAGCGCACCCTGCACCCGGCATGGTGGGCGCTCATCCTGGTTTCGACCCTAGTCGGCACGGTGGCCTTGTCGATGGCCATGTTCAATCGAGCCTTCGCCAGCTACGTACCGGTGACCCTGGTCTCGAGCCGCGCCGGACTGGTCATGGAGTCCGGGGCAAAGGTCAAACTTCGCGGAGTCCAGGTGGGGCAAGTGGATTCGATCTCACCCGGCACCGGTGCGGTGAGTCTCAAGCTCGACTTGTTCCCCGATGCAATCAGGTACATCCCCGCCAACGTCGACGCTCGGATACGCGCGACGACGGCGTTCGGCGCCAAGTACGTGGAGTTGACCTATCCCACCGATCCGAGCTCGCAACGGATATCGGCCGGGGCCGTCCTGCATTCGGACAACGTCAGCATCGAAGTCAACACCGTCTTTCAGAACCTGGTTGGCGTACTCACGCGCATCGACGTCTCGAAGTTGAACTCCGTGCTCGGTGCCTTCGCCGAAGGAGTGCGTGGGCAGGGTGAGGCCATCGGTCAGGCCACCACCGATGCGAATCAGGTCCTGATGGCGCTCAACCCGCGCGCCGACACGATGCGGCGAGATTGGCAGTCGCTGAAGGGTTTCAGCGACGCCTATGGAGCCGCCGCCGGAGACTTGATGTCAGTGCTCGATTCGGCGAGCACGACCAGCGCAACCATCACTTCCAACGCCAAGGCGCTGGATTCGCTAATGCTGAGCACCATTGGATTCGCGCGCGACGGCGTCGACCTGGTGGCGCCCAACGAGGACAACCTGATCCGCGCCGTCAACGTCCTCGAACCGACGACGCGACTGCTGATGAAGTACAACCCTCAGCTGACGTGCATGCTCACCGGCGCGACGACGACCCTGGATCAAGGGCTCAGCGCCATCGGTGGAGGCGCAGATGGAAAGTCGCTAATCCTCGACGTTGCGCTGTTGCCTCCCGACGACCCCTACAAGTATCCGGAGAATCTGCCGATCAACGGTGCCAAGGGCGGGCCCGGCGGCAGGCCCAGTTGTGGGTCGCTGCCCGACGTGGCCAAGAACTGGCCCGTGCGTTACTTGGTCGACAACACCGGCTGGGGGACCGGACTCGACGTCCGCCCCAACCCCGGCATCGCCAAGCCTTACTTCGGCTACTACTTCCCGACGACGAGGGCCGACCCCGGGCCGCCAACACTGGTCGGTCAGGGCCCGCCGGCCAAGGGACCCAATCCGCCCTATCCGGGTGCGCCGCCTTACGGTGCCCCCGAATATGCGCCGGATGGCACGCCGCTGTACTCGGGCCTGCCACCTGCCCCGCCGCCGGGCGCTCCGCGCGAACCCGGTCCGCCACCACCAGGATCCGAGCCGTTCGTGGTGCCGTTCCCCGGTCAGCAGCAACCCACCCAGCCGGGGTCTCCACGAGCTCCCGACGATCCCGTGACACCGGCCCCGTGAGCAGCACCGAGCAGACGAAAGGCGCTTGATCCATGCGAGACAATCTGAGCGGCGCCAGCTGGCGGCTCGCGGTCTTCATGACGCTCTGTCTGCTGGGACTCTTCGCGCTGCTCGCGGTGTTCGCGCAGCTGAGGTTTCAGGACGAACGGACCTTCAACGCTGATTTCGCGAATGTCTCCGGTCTGGCGAACGGCAACTTCGTCCGCATCGCCGGGGTCGAGGTCGGCAAGGTCAAACACATCACGATCGAATCCGACACGGCTGCTCGCGTGGAGTTCAGCGTCGACGACTCGGTGGTGCTCACTTCGGGTACCAAGGCGGTCGTCCGTTACGACGACCTGATCGGCGGGCGCTATCTGGCGCTCGAGCAGGGCGCGGGTGCGACGACGAAACTGCAACCCGGACAGACGATTCCAGTCACCCAGACCTCACCGGCATTGGACTTGGATGCCCTGATCGGCGGATTCCGCCCGCTCTTCCGGGCGTTGGACCCCGACCAGGTCAACACGCTGTCGGGACAACTCATCTCCGCGTTCCAGGGCCAGGGAGCCACGCTCAGTCAGTTCTTCCAACAGACGGCCGCTCTGACGAATGCGCTCGCAGACAAGGACCAACTGATCGGGCAGGTCATCGTCAACCTCAATTCCGTGCTGGGTTCACTGAGCGATCAAAACACCCAGTTCGCCAAGGCGGTGGACTCGCTGACTCAACTCGTCGGGACGCTGGCCGACCGCAAGCAGGACGTCAGTAACGCGGTGGCGTACGTCGACGCAGGCGCGGGCTCGGTGGCCGACCTGCTGGCGCAAGCGCGTCCGCCGCTCAAGAGCACGGTCGAGCAGCTCGACCGCACGGCCGCAACGGTGCTGGCCGACCACGACTACTTCGCGAACCTCATCGAAACCCTCCCGGACGCCTACCGGGTGCTCGGCCGCCAAGGGCTCTACGGCGACTACTTCAGCTTCTATCTCTGCGAGCTGGCGCTGAAGGTGAATGGAAAGGGCGGTCAACCCGTGTACATCAAGCTGGCCGGCCAGGACTCGGGGCGGTGCACGCCGCGATGAAAGCCTTCCAAGAGCGCAATCAACTCGTCATCGGCATCGTCGGGACGATCGTCGTGCTCGCTGCCGTACTCCTTGCCACCAACTACGACAAGTTGCCCTTCGTCTCGTCCGGCAAGACCTACTCGGCCTACTTCACCGAGGCCGGCGGACTGACGAGCGGCGCCGCGGTTCAAGTGCTGGGCTTCCGCGTCGGCCAAGTGTCCAGCGTCTCGCTCGACGGCAAACGGGTCCTGGTCAAGTTCACAGTCGACGACACGGTCACGTTGGGAGACCGCACCGAGGCGGCGATCAAGACCAAGAGCCTGCTAGGCGCGAAGATCCTCGAGGTCACCTCGCGCGGCACCGGACGCCTGGCCGGCGTCATCCCCACCGACCGGACCACGCCGCCTTATCAATTGCCGGACGCTCTCGGCGATTTGAGTACGACGATCAGCGGCCTGAACACCGACCAGGTGTCGAACTCGTTGTCCGTGCTTGCCGACACGTTCAACGACACTCCGCCCGACCTCAAGGTGGCGGTCCAGGGCGTCGCACGGTTCTCCGAAACTCTCGACAAACGCGATGCGGAGCTGCGCAACCTGCTGGCGAATGCGAGAAAGTCCACCGACGTCCTGGCCCAGCGCAGCGATCGAATCGTCAGTCTGATCGCCGACACCGACGCGTTGCTCCTTGCGCTCGAGAGCCAAAGTAGTGCGCTGGATCAGCTCTCGGCTCACATCTCGGCCGTGGCTCAACAGGTCAAGGGACTGATCTCCGAGAACAGGCAAAGCTTCAAACCGGCGCTCGACAAGCTCAACGGCGTGCTGATCATCATCGACGACCGCAAGGCCAAGGTGCAGGAGTCGATCAAGGGCATGAATCACTATGCGATGTCACTGGGTGAATCGGTGTCGTCGGGTCCCTTCTTCAAGGCGTACGTCGCCAACCTGCTACCGGGCCAATTCGTGCAGCCGTTCGTCGACGCGGCCTTCTCCGACCTCGGGGCCGATCCCAACGTTCTGCTCCCATCCCAACTTTCAGACCCCCCAGTCGGCCAGCCAGGAACCCCGGCGTTGCCGGTGCCTTACCCGCGCACCGGGCAGGGCGGTGATCCCAAGCTGAATTTGCCGGACGCCATCACCGGCAAGCCAGGCGATCCTCGGTATCCGTATCGGGAGCCGTTGCCTGCTCCCGCGCCCGGCGGGCCGCCACCTGGACCGCCTGCACCCGCGCCACCTGGCCTCGGGTCCGACGATTCACCGACTCCGCCCGTCTTCCACGACGACGCCGTCCATGGCGCGGCACCGTCCCCGGCGCCGACAGTCACCCCGGAGCCGACCCCATGACGGCCCGGCGCAGCCGATTGGCGCTGTCGGTCCTGTTGGTGCTGCTGGTCATCGCCGGCACCACGGTGGTTCTGCAACCCGCTGCCGTGCGCCCGAAACACACCGTCGTGGCCTACTTCGACAACAGCAATGGCATCTTCGTCGGCGACGAAGTGCGCATCCTCGGCGTGCCGGTGGGCACCATCTCGAAGATCGAGGCGCAGCCCCAGCGGGCCAAGATCACGTTCAGCTACGACGCCGAATACCAGGTGCCGGCGGACGTCAAGGCGGTGATCCTGTCGCCGTCGCTGGTCACGGCCCGAGCCATTCAGCTGACACCCGTGTACGACAGCGGCCCGCGGCTGCCAGACGATGCGGTAATCCCGTTGGAGCGCACCGCCGTTCCGGTGGAGTACGACGACCTGCGAGCGCAGCTGCAGAAACTCACCGACGCGCTGCAGCCGACCCAACCGGGCGGCACCAGCACCCTGGGGGCCTTCATCAACACCGCGGCGGACAATCTGCGCGGGAATGGGGCGGACATCCGGCAGACGATCATCAAGCTGTCGGCGGCGTTCTCGGCCCTCGGCGATCACAGCTCGGATCTGTTCAGCACCATCAAGAATCTCTCCATCCTGGTCTCGGCGCTGCAATCGAGCGGCGAGCTCATGCGTAGGTTGAACGGAAACCTGGCCAGCGTCACCTCGGTGCTATCCGACGGCCCCGACGAACTCGGTAGGGCCATCCAGAACATCAACGACGTCGTGGGCGACGTCCAGAGTTTCGTCGCCGACAACCGGGAGTCGACGGGCGTCACCACGGACAAGTTGGCTTCGATCACCACCGCGCTGAACCAGAGCCTCGACGACATCAAACAGACCCTGCACATCGGACCGACCGCGTTCCAGAACTTCGTGAACATCTATCAGCCTGCCCAAGGCACGCTGACCGGCGCGCTGGCCGTCAACAACTTCGCCAATCCGATCAACTTCATCTGCGGGGCCATCCAGGCCGCATCGCGCCTCGGTGCGGCGGAGTCGGCCAAGCTGTGCGTCCAGTACTTGGCACCCATCGTCAAGAATCGCCAATACAACTTTCCCCCATTGGGATTGAACCTTCCGGTGGGCGCAACTGCCCGGCCCAATGAGCTGACCTATAGCGAGGATTGGCTGCGCCCCGACTACGTGCCTCCTCCGAGCAGCCCGGCCCCCGCCCCGGCCGACGGGGCTGCGTTGGCGGCCGAAACCCCCGCGGCTCCGCCGCCGCCATCCGGTAGCCCCGCCGACGCCCAAGGCCAACCCGTGCCGACGGATCCGGCGGCCGGATTGCCAGGGATGATGACTCCCCAGGGGAGCGGCTCGTGATCCGCACGCACCGGCCGCGGCGGCGCCTCGTCGGCGTCTTGGCGATCCTGCTCAGCGCCGTGGTGTCCGGTTGCGGGGACTGGCGTGGGGCGAACTCGCTGCCCCTGCCGGGAACTGCAGGCGGTGGAGCGGATTCCTACACCATTCAGGCCCAGCTGCCCGACGTGGACAACATCGAGCAGAACTCCCGCGTGCGCGTCGGTGACGTGACGGTCGGCAACGTCACCAAGATCGAACGGCAGGACTGGCACGCATTGGTGACCATGACGATCGACGGTGACGTCGAGCTGCCCGCCAACGCCACCGCCACCGTCGGTCAGACGAGTCTGTTGGGGTCGCTGCACATCGAATTGGCGCCGCCCACCGCGGTGGCCCCGCAGGGACGACTCAGGAACGGCTCGGTGATCCCGCTGGCTTCCGGTGGCGGCTACCCGTCCACCGAGCAGACGCTGTCTGCGGTCTCGCTGCTGCTCAACGGCGGTGGCGTGGGCCAGATACAGGACATCACCAAGGCGTTGAGTACGGCGTTCGCCAATCGCGAAGCGGATCTGCGCAGTCTGATCGATCAACTGGACGCCTTCGTCGGCCACCTCAACGACCAGACCGACGACATCATCGCCGCCACCGACCGTCTGAACCGGCTCACGGGTCAGGTCGCGGCGCAGAAGCCAGTGCTGGATCGTGCGCTCAAGACGGTGCCCGATGCCCTGAGCACCCTCAAGGACGAGCGCGACAACCTGGCGGAGGCCTTGGACA
Source organism: Mycobacterium sp. (assembly GCA_023264755.1). Taxonomy (GTDB): domain Bacteria; phylum Actinomycetota; class Actinomycetes; order Mycobacteriales; family Mycobacteriaceae; genus Mycobacterium. The sequence goes on from JAHFVB010000036.1 coordinate 9,666, forward strand.
AGCTTGGGAAATTCGCTGCGCTGGTTGCTGATTCGACGAACCAGACCAAGGAGAGCCTGGTCAAGGAACTCAAGGACCTGGCGCCGGTACTGCATTCACTGGCCGATGCGGGACCATCGTTGACCCGATCGCTTGGCTTCTACACCACGTTCCCATTCCCGAAGGACACGCTGACCAAGTGGCTGCGTGGCGACTACGCGAACCTCACCGCGGTGGTCGACCTGACGCTGAGTCGGCTGGACGCCGGGCTGTTCACCGGTACCCGGTTCGAGGGCAAACTCACCGAACTCGAAATGCAGTGGGGTCGCACCATCGGCCAGATGCCCAGTCCCTATACGGCAGGAAACCCGCTCGTCGTTCCGTACCACCTCGATCAAGGGCCCTAACCCATGCTGAGCAAACGCATCAAGACGCAGTTGGCGGTCTTCGCCGTGATCTCGCTCGCGGGTGCTGCGATCGTCTCGATCGGCTACGCCAACCTGCCGAGTCTGCTCTTCGGGATGGGGCAATATCGCGTCACCGTCGAGCTTCCGACCTCCGGCGGGCTCTATCCCAGGGGCAATGTCACCTACCGCGGTTCGGAAGTCGGTCGGGTGGAAGCAGTCCGACTGACCGACACTGGCGTCGAAGCGATACTGGCGTTGAACTCGAACGTGAAGATTCCGTCGAACCTCAAGGCCGAGGTGCACAGCCAGACGGCGATCGGCGAGCAGTACGTTGCCCTACTACCCCAGGACGCGACGTCGGCGCCGTTGAGGGACGGGGATGTCGTTGCGCTGGAACGAGCTTCGGTACCTCCTGACATCAATGCCCTGCTGGATGCCACGAATCGAGGGCTGGACGCGATCCCCGGCGACAATCTCGAGACCGCGGTGGACGAGGCGTTCACCGCGGTCGGTGGCCTCGGCCCGGACATCTCTCGACTGGTCAAGGGGTCGACGTCATTGGCGATCGACGCGCGCAAGAACCTCGGGGAGCTGACCAACGTCGTCGACAACGTCGGACCGATCTTGGACACCCAGGCCGACACCTCCGATTCGCTGCAGGCGTGGGCGGCAAATCTGGCCTCGATCACCAAGTCGCTCAAGGAGCACGACGGCGCAGTGGTCGGGGTGATTCAGCAGGGCGGTCCGACCGCCGAGCAGTTGCGTGCGTTGTTCGACCGGCTGAAGCCCACGCTTCCGGTGCTGTTGGCGAATCTGGTCAGCGTGGGCGACGTCTTCGTCACCTATCGCGACAATCTCGAGCAACTGCTGGTTCTCCTACCCCAGGGCGCTGCCGACATGCAGGCGATCGGGGTTCCGAACCGCAACACCAAACAGCCCTACAAGGGCGGCTTCTTGAGCTTCAACTTGAATCTGAACCTGCCACCACCATGCAATACGGGCTTCCTTCCCGCCAGCCAGGTCCGCGCGGCCAGCCTGCAGGACTATCCGCCCTCACCCGCGGGTGACCTCTACTGCCGGGTCCCTCAGGATTCGGTGTTCAACGTCCGCGGAGCGCGCAACACCCCGTGCGTGACTAGGCCGGGGAAACGGGCGCCGACCGTCAAACTGTGCGAGAGCGACGAGAACTATCAACCGTTGAACGACGGGTTCAACTGGAAGGGCGATCCCAACGCGACACTGTCGGGGCAGGGCATTCCGGACATGGGGCCCGGTGCACAGCCGGCGGCGCCGCTACACATCGCCGCGGCCGAGTACGACCCCGCGACCGGGAGCTACGCGGGTCCGGACGGGCACACCTACACCCAGTCCAACTTGGCCCAGAATTCAGAGCAAAGGCATTCGTGGCAGAGCATGCTCTTACCCCCGCCTGGAAGCTGACGGCCAGGGCCCCAAGGCCGCGAGAACGCCCCTGGGATCCGACGTACGGATCCCAGGGGCGTTTCCGGCATGCGGGAGGGCTACCGGATGCTGAGCGGGCGCTGGTGCTCGAGCGAGGGTTGCTGGGTAACGTCGGCACTCGATCCCACGGGCGGCATGGCGCTCAGGCTGTCCGCGGTGGCGAGCCGGCCGGCGGCCGGCTCGAGCTCCGGCAGGGGAGCCCGCCAGACATCGGCCGTCTCGGGTGCCATCGGCAGGATTCGAGGCGTGTAGCCGTCGTCGTCGATCTTCGGGTGGCCGATGCAGTACTCGACGGCCAAGCCGCGCGCTTCATCGGTGACGTACACGCCGATCGAGCCGGACGGAGCGTGGCGCAGCAGGTCGTCGCGCAGCTTGACCCCGTGCCGAAGTGCGTTGTTGCGGAAGCGCATGACGTCGTCGATCGACTCCACCTGGATGCAGAAGTGGTTGAAGGCGGATCTGGTGCTGTTGATCAGCACCAGCGAGTGGTGGTACTGGTCGGCGGCCCGAAAGAAGCCGACCTTGTCGGCGATCCAGTCCGACGGCTTGAACCCGAGCACGTCCTGGTAGAACCGAGCGGTGTCGGCGAAGTTCTTCGTCTCCCAACCTCCGTGGAGGAACTTCTCCATCGTGACTCCGCTACCCAATGGCGCCACGCCACGCGAATACATGCCTCGGTACAGTTCGATCTCGGTGCCGCCCGGGTCGCAGAATCGCAGCCAGCGAGACACCCGGTCCATGGCGGGATCACCACCCTCGGTGAACTCGATGTGCCATTCCTTGAGTCCCGCCCTGGCCACCGCGAAGGCGGCCTCGTCCACTAGCTCGTAACCGACCCGGCGAACACCCTGTCCGCCGCCCTCTTCGAGGCGAATCCAGTGGTGTTCGGTGCCGCCGGTCATGAACGCGGTGTTCCCGACTCGTTCGGTCAGCTCCAAACGGGCGAACCGGCTGTAGTACTCCACTGCTTCGGCAAGATCATTCACTCCAAGCGAGAGGTAGCCGAAGGTTTGCACGATAGCCATGGATCAGCCGTCCTTAACGAGTTCGCGTGGGCTTTGACCACAGCATGTCTAGCCGGGTCCACGCACACGGTCGAGCACGACGTTCCGCGGTGCGAAATCACGTGGCGACCGAATTCGGTTCACGTACGTACGGACATACGTAGGTGGCTGCGAGGTCTACGTATATGACTGGGCTCACGATTTCGCCAGAGTGAGGGGACCGCGGACGTCATCGCAGACGTCCGATCCTTGGAACGGGAGCCACATGGCAGCAACGACCGAACTACCGACCGTCTCCTACTTCACGGGTGGGCAACCACCCATGTACGTAGCAGACGACCCCGGTGCCGTCGGCTCCGCGAGCTCCAGCGTGGAGAAGGCGCTCGCCGTGCTGGAAGCGTTTCGTGGTCACGGCGCCGTGCTGGGCGTGTCCGAGCTCGCGAAGCGTGCGGGGCTTCCGAAGAGCACTACCCACCGGCTGCTTTCGGTGCTGGCCAGTCGTGGCTACGTGGCCCGGCAAGACAATCGCTATTACATCGGCGACGCCCTGTTCGAGTTGGGTAGCCTGGCGCGGCATTGTCGGCCTCGCGGCATTCGGGCGGTGGCGATGCCGCACATGCTGGAGCTGGCCCGTGCGACCGGAGCCACGGTGCAACTCGGCGTGCGCTCAGGGCAGGACGTGCTGCTCATCGAGTCGCTGCCTGGCGAGCACTGCATCCACGGGCACCCGACCGTCGGGGCGCGGCTGCCGGCCGCACGATCCGCGCTCGGTCGGGCCATGCTGGCCTTCCATCCGAACCACGTCGCCGAGGGGGACCCGCACTCGGCCGAGCCGGGTGGGGCCGCGCTCGAACGCGCCCTGGGCCGGATCAGGGAGTACGGGCTGGCGGTCGAGGACCGGCGTGGCGTCCTCACCTACGCCGCTCCGGTGAGCAGGTTGGGCCAGGACGGCACGGCGGCCGCGCTGTCGATCACCTGGTACGCCAAGCCACAGACTGCGCGTCGCGTGGAACACGAATTCCGGAGGTCCGTCGCGGCCATCTCGCGTGACCTCGGCGCGTCCATTTCCGCCTAAGCGATTGGTTTGCTCGCGATACCGCCGGTTTTGAATGCAGCTTTGAAGCATCGGGCTATAGTCGGACCCGATGATCTCGTCCTCCGAGCGAGCGCGGCTGACCAATCTGCCAGCCGACATCACGAGCTTCGTCGGCCGTCGACGTGAGATCGCCGAAGGCCGCAATCTCTTGTCCGCGAGCAGACTGCTGACCTGCACTGGGGTTGGGGGAGTCGGGAAGACGCGGCTTGCGCTGCGGTTGGCCGAAGAGGTCCGCGGGCGCTTCCCGGACGGGGTTTGGCTGGTCGAGTTGGCCGAGGCGTCGGATGGGGCCTCGGCTATGCACGCCACCATCGGCATACTGCGCCAAGCCGTCCGCTCCAATCACGAGACCATCGGAGCCATCGCCGACCACCTCGGCGACCGAAAGTTGCTGCTCGTCTTGGACAATTGCGAGCAGGTCGCCGAGGCCTGTGGTGAGCTGGTGCACGTCCTGCTGAAGAGCTGCCCGAACGTCCACGTGCTTGCCACCAGCAGAGAACCCCTCGGCGTTCCCGGCGAGCAGTTGCTCCAGCTGCCTCCACTTTCCTTCCCGACGTTGGATGCGCCCAGCGCCATGTCCGCCTTTGCTCAGTACGAGTCGGTCAATCTCTTCCTGCATCGTGCGGCGGCGGGGGTTTCGGACTTCGAGGTGACCGACGAGAACCGCCCGATGATCGCGAAGATCTGCCAGGAGTTGGAGGGCCTCCCGCTGGCGATTGAACTGGCCGCGGTTCGCGTGCGGAGCCTGCCGCTCGGTCACATCGTCGATCGGTTGGCCGACCGATTCAGTCTGCTCAAGCAGTCGAGCACCACCGTGCCCACTCGGCAACAGACGCTGCGCGCCTCCGTGGAGTGGAGTTACGACCTTTGTTCGCGGCATGAGCAACTGGTGTGGCAGCGGGTGGCGGTCTGCTCCGGTGGATTCGACCTGGCGGCGGCCGAAGCGATATGCGAGACGGCGGAGTTGCCATCCGGCGCGATCGCCGACCTGGTGGGGTCGTTGTTGGACAAGTCGGTCCTGACCCGGGACCGTCGCAAGGCCGGAGATCGGTACCGGATGTTGGAGACGCTGCGGGAATACGGCTTGGAGCTGTTGCAACGCGGCGGCGACCCCGACGGCATTCGACGCTCGCACCGGGCTTGGTATGACGACCTCTGCGCGGTGGCCCACGAGCAATGGTCGATGGCCGACCAAGAGGACCTCCTGGGCCGCCTGCGCAACGAGTTCGCGAACTTCCGAGCGGCCTTCAACTCGTCGCTCGGTGACGCCGATGACGATGACGCGGCGCTGCGGATCGCGGCGAATCTGGAGCACTACTGGCTGGCCTGCGGCCGACTGACCGAAGGCAGACAGTGGCTGGACGCAGCACTCGGCCGAGCCCTCGCGCCGACGCCGGCCCGTGGGAAGGCGCTGCGCGTCAACGCCTATCTGGCCATCCTTCAGGGCAGCGCCGACATCGCCGGTCAGATGCTCGTCGAGGCCCGCTCGATCGCCATGCGCAACGCAGACGGCGTGGAGTGCGCATACGCGTTGCTCTTCAGCGGAGTGCGCGACTTGAGCGTCGGCGCCCTGTGCAACGCCTTAGCTCAGCTGACCCAATCCCTTGTCGAGTTTCGCCGACTGGGCGAGCGAACCGGGGAAGGCATGGCGTTGATCTCGATGGCGACGGCGGGAGTCATCAAGGGCGACTACGACCTCGTGAAGCGCTGTCATGAAGAGTGTTTGGCGATCACGGAGCCCCATGGCGAGATGGACATCCGTGGGTTCTCACTCTGGGCGCGCGGGTTGGCTGCGCTGCGGACGGGGGAGCTGGAGCTGGCGAAGGAGTTGGTGCGGGCTGGGCTACGACTGAAATACACCCTCGCGGACAACTTCGGAATTGCCCTGTGCATCGAGTCCTTGGCCTGGACGGCGGCCGCCAGTGCCGACGGTGAACGCGCAGCGGTGCTGCTGGGCGCGACCGAACAGTTCTGGGGCCCGATGAACATGACGGTGGGCGCGATAGCGGGGCTCGAGGAGATTCATCAACAATTCGAAGAGCTTCTTGCCCAACAGCTTTCAATCGAGTCGCGCGAACAGTTGCGCAAGGTCGGCTCCAAGCTGTCGGCGGAACACGCGCTGGCCATCGCGCTCGACGACGGTGCCCCCGCGCTCCCGCGGCCCAGGCGGGCTGACGGCGCGCTGACGGCGCGCGAGTACGAGATCGCCGAACTGATCAGGGAGGGCTTGACCAACCGGCAGCTCGGCAGCCGATTGCGCATCTCGCAGCGCACCGCCGAGGCCCACGTGCAACACATCCTCGACAAGTTGGGATTCGAGAGCCGGGTCCAGATCGCGGCGTGGGTCGCTGCCGATCATCCACCGCCGACCGTTGGTCGGGACGTCCACTCAGCACACGTCGGCACTGCCTGAGCTCGGGTCACCGCCGCAGCTGGGCTGCCAACGTCAACCGTGGGGTGGTGCTCGCGGCCGGCGCCGAGGGGTCCGCCAATCCGTCCAACAATATCGTCACGAAGAGGTCTGCTATTGCGGCCGGGTCGGTGGTGGGACCCGGCTTGAACCAGCGATGCATCCAGTTCAGCGCTCCCTGGATCAC
>JAHFVB010000348.1 GCA_023264755.1 Mycobacterium sp.
ATCCCCGGTTCCTGCTGAGGCTGAAGGTGTCCAATCCAATTGGTAATCAACGGACAGGAGCGCGAGCACATGACTGAAGCCATCGACTTCGACGAAGTGAACCGATCGGTGATCCGCGAGTTCCGGGAGACCGGAGGCAAGGCCGGCGGCATGTTCGAAGGCAAGCCGCTCGTGCTGGTTCACCATGTGGGCGCCAAGTCGGGAACCACGCGTATCGCGCCGCTGGTACCGCTGCTCGACGGAACCCGCATCTTCGTCTTCGCCAGCAAGGGCGGCGCCGATACCAACCCGGACTGGTACCACAATCTGGTGGCTCACCCGCACACCGTCGTGGAGTTGGGCTCCGAGACGTTCCCCGTGACCGCGCGCGTGCTCACCGGGGCCGAGCGCGACGACGTCTACGCCAAGCAGGTGGCCGTCGAGCCCCAGTTCGGCGAATACCAGCGCAAGACCACTCGCCTGATTCCCGTCTTCGAGCTCGAGCGCAGCTGACCCGGGCCGGTTGAGGGTCGTTCGACTCTGTTGGTGAGCGGGGTGTCGGGTCGACCCTGTTGAGCATGCTTGCCGACGTGCTCGACGTGTTTCGGTTGCGTCAGTACTTCAACGCGATCACCGGTGGCCGCGAATGGGTTCGCGGGTTGCGTGAGGATTCGGGATTCGTCGTGCAAGCCGCCGAGGCGGCCCTTCACCTTCCGTTCGGTGGAGCCGACGCGTCCGAAGGACCCGTCTTGCCCCCGACGAGCCCGTTTCACTCCCCGTGGAGCGACGGCATCGCGATCGCCACCACCGGGGGAAGCGGCGCCATGGCCTCCCTGGTGGGGGCCGCCCGCGCGGTGGAAGAAGCCGGGCTGCGGGTTTCGGTCTACTCGCTGTGCTCTGGTGCGGCCATGTTCGGCTTTCCGCTGGCCGCGGGCTTCGACGCCGAACACGTCGCACAGTTCGTGCTCGGGTTACTCCCCCGGGACTACCTCGACGTGGACTGGCGGCAGCTGGCGTTGCTGACTCCCACGCTTGGCCGGGGGTTCGCCGGCATCGTGAAGGGCGACGCCATCGAGCGGGCCTACCGCGGTCTGCTCGGTGACATGACCCTTGGCGAGCTGCCCATTCCGGCCTATGCACCGATATGGAACGTCGAACACAATCGGCTCGACTACCTCGGCTCGCGAACCCACCCGGACCTTCCCGTGGCACGGGCGGTCCGGATGGCCGTCGCGCTGCCGTTGTTCATCCGTCCCGTGCGGTACCAGGGTCTGCATTGGCAGGACGGCGGCATCGTCGACATCTTTCCGGTGCACCCGCTGCTGGACATCGAGGAACCCCGGGCCTTCACGTTGGCGATCAACGGGTTCTACCCGCCCGACTTCCGAGGTGAGGACGCCACCGGCTGGCAGGACCGGCGGGTCAGCATTCTCGACCTGGCAAGTCAGGTCGGCACCTGCCAGCAAGTCCAGCTGGCCCGCGAGAATCTGGCGCGGCTGCGCGCCTCCAGCCACGTCGTGATGATCGAGCCGGTTCCACATCACGTGGTTCGCGGTATCGGGTTCTACCGCCAGTTCTTCAGCTCCCGCGATTGGGCCGACTTCATGCGGGCGGGGCAGCGGGAGGCGCGCCGGGTGCTGGCCACCGCACCTGCCTCCAGCGGCTAGCCGCCCCCGGCCGCAGTCGACCGGCCCAGTCCCGCAGCGTGTTTCAAGCCCAGCCAACGCCGGTCAAGCTCAGTCGAGCTCAGCGCGAATCCCCTCGTACCGTTGCTCTAGCTCGCTGATCACCGCGATGAACAGGTCGCGTGCATCGACGTCGACCCGGCGCAGCGATACCTTGATCGCGCCGTTGGTGTCGACGACGATGCTCCCCTGCGGGCGCAGCGTGCGCACCATGCGCGTCGACGGGCCGGAAGCGCCTGCCCCGGCCTCCTCCAACTCGTATCCGTGGTCGTCTCGGAGTCGGTCGGCGAGCCCGCCGATGATTTCCTTCTGGAGCTGGATGCGGTCGACCGTGTCGGGCACAGTCAACTTCAGCGTCGTCATGTGCGGTCGTTTACTTCTCGTCGTCGCCGGACCTGCCGAGCGCACGGTCGGCGCTTCGGATCAGGTTGTGGTTGAACTGGTACTGCGCCGCCACCAGCATGTCGGCCAGGTCGATCGCGGCGTCGACGAGCTTCGTACGCAGCGGCTGGACCGCCTCGGGAATGGCCTCGTCCAGGGTGTCCCGGAACCTTCGAATCGCCCCGGTGGTGGCGTGCTGGGCGACCCTGGCCGATTCGCGTACCTCGTCAAGCAATTCGGCAGCCGCTGTGGGGGAATGCGATTCGACGGTGTTGGTCATCTCGGTCCTTTCGTTGAGGTCTTGTCGTTGTGGTCTTGTCGTTGAGGTCTCGTCGATCGCTGACGCTATTGCAGCGCGACGCACGTCCGATACCGACGAAAGTCCCACCGTGGCCGCCATTGGGCTCTGCCCCCTCCCGAAGCCGACCCCGACCCCGACCCCAGCCCAACGCCCATCCCGAGCCCAGTCCCGAGCCCAGTCCCGAGCCCAGTCCCGAGCTCCCGCGGGGCTACCGCACCCCGGCCCACAGCCGACGCTCGGCGGCGCGCGGATCGTCCACGACCTCCGAGGTCGTGCCGAACCGCATGGTGGCCCGGCGACCGAGGTCGTAGCGAGGCCATCCGCACGCTCCGGTACGGGCAAAGCCGACCCAGGCGGCATGCATCGCGTCGGCCAGTTGCTGCGGAGGCTGATCTCCGCACAGCAGCGCCGTGTCATTGCCCAGCGTGTCGAAGACGAAGGGCAGCTCGAGGCCGTGGCAGGCCCCCAGAGTGCCACCGTATTGTGGTGAATGCCAGTCGAATTCGTACATGTAGGTGGCACCGGGGCGGTCGGCGTGCGCGTCGGCCAGCCGCAGGGCGGGCACCCGGCAGTACCAGTCCGTCTGGACGGCCGCAAGCAGGTCGCCAGGACCGGCGTCCGGGTGCGCCGCACGATAGTGGGTCAGCGCCGCCTCGACCGGAAGGCCGTAGCCCGTCACCGCGGCGGTCAACGCCTCGAGGGTGACGCCGTCGATGACGCCGCCGAGGACCAGGAACAGGCGCCACTCGTCGGTGGTCGTGCCGACGACGAGGTCCACGCCGGCACTGGCTCCGGCGACGATGCGATCGATCGGAGGCGCGGGGAGCACCGTGCCGTCCACCGCCGGCTGCCACGGCATCATGCTGACCACCACGTCGTGACCCCAGCGCTCGGGGTCGGGGTCGGTCATCAGCTCGGCCTTCAAGTCCAGTTGGGCCCGCAGCAACCGGTCCGAGGGCACGGCGGCGACGGCCTCGGGGGTGGGCGCAACTCCGAGCCGTTGGGTGAAGAGCCGACTCACCCGGCGCGCGGCGTCGGCGCTGATCACCTGGTGGGCTGCCCCGCTCTGGGCCATGGCGCGCCGGAACAGGCCCTCTGCGCAGGGCATCGAAAGCAGGGTGCCCACGCTCATCCCGCCGGCCGATTCGCCGAAGATCGTGACGTTGTCCGGATCACCACCGAAGTTCGCGACGTTGAGTTGCACCCACTGCAGGGCCGCGACCTGATCGAGCAGTCCCAGGTTGGCCTCCGGGCCACCGAGCTGGAGGAAGCCGTCGGCGCCGACGCGGTAGTTGATGGTTACGCACACGATGCCGTCGCGGGCGAAGCGACTGCCGTCGTACCACGGCGACGAGCCGGCTCCGGCCTCGAAGGCACCGCCCGGAATCCACACCATCACCGGCAGCCCGGCCGGTCCCAGTTCGGGGGTCCAGACGTTGAGGTTCAGACAGTCCTCACCTGGGATGACGGGGCTCACCACCTGGTAGGCCGGGGGCAGGCCGACCGTGATCGGTGTCGGTCCGTAGGCCAGTGCGTCGCGGACGCCCGGCCAGGGCTCGACCGGTCGCGGTGCGCGAAACCGGTTGGGGCCAAACGGCGGGGCCGCAAAGGGCAGGCCCTTGAACGTGTTCACCCCAGCGACGACGCTGCCACGCACGTCCCCGTGGCTGGTCCTGACGACTGCGGTCAGTTGTTCCATGCGGTGCCCCTCGTCGAGCCTTCGGCCCCCACCCTGCGGTAATCCGGGCCCGTGGCAGCAGGGGCGAAATGCCCGGATCGGCGAGGCGTTCGACCTCGGACACGGCGGCGATGGAACAAGATCGGTGCTCGAACCGCGGAAGGCAGTCGGATTGACCACTTGGTAGTCGGATCGGCCGCCCCCGCGATCCCCGCCGATCCGACTACGACCTCGATTCCACACCACGTGGGCGGCGTCGCTTAGGGCCGAAAGTCATCTTCGCTCGGGGAGGGACGTCAGTCGCCCTTGGGAGGCCGCCCGCCACCTCGGCAAGGTTGGCCCTTGTCGTCGGTGCGATCGGGAATCTTCTGGTTGTGCCCCACCGACGAGTGGACGACTCCAACCGACCCGTCGGGGCGCCAATCAATGCCTTATCGTTACCTTAACTTTGCCTTATTTTCCTTAGAAAGTGGTGTACCGTGGCATGTCGATGCCGTTGGCATCGGCCGTAGGGAAGGAACCCGATATGCCATCTGCACCGACCCGAATCATCCTGGTCACCGGCGCCTCGCGAGGCATCGGTGCGGAGGTCGCGCGCCAACTCGGCGGTGCCGACACGCACGTCATCGTGAACTACCGCGAGAAGGCCAAGCGTGCGGAACAGATCGCGGCGGACATCCGCAGCGCGGGCGGGAGCGCCTCCACGTTGGCCGCCGACATCTCCGACGAGGCCGCCGCCGTGGCGATGATGCAAACGGTCAAGGCCCGCTTCGGCCGCTTGGACGCCTTGGTCCTCAACGCCTCCGGTGGGCTCGAGCTCGGTGCCGACCCCGGCTACGCGATGCGGCTCAACCGGGACGCCCAACGTCGCCTCGCGCTGCTGTCGCTACCGCTGATGCCCGCCGGCGGCCGGATCGTCTTCGTCACCAGTCACCAGGCCCACTTCTTCCCGAACAAGGCGGTTCCGAAGGGCTACTCGGCGGTGGCCGCCAGCAAACGCGCCGGCGAAACCGCGCTCTTCATGATGCGGTCGCAGTTCGACCGGGCCGGCATCCACTTCACGGTCGTCTCCGGCGACATGATCGACGGAACCATCATCGTCCGGCTGCTGGAGCGGCGAGACCCCGATGCCGTTGATTCGCGGCGCAGTGTCGCTCCCTTGCCCACGGTCGACCAATTCGCCACGGCAATCGCAAATGCAGCGAATTCCTCGAGCTCGGCAGGCATCGTCTACGTGGGCGGATCGGACTACCTCGCGACCGCTTGAGTTGGGCCCCAGCTATCGCCAATCGCCGTTCCGGCGGTAGTTTTAGCTGGGGAGTACCGGCTTCCGGCCCCGATGCGCTGTTGACTTGCGGTACCGGACGGACGGTAAGGAGAGATTCGCTTGAAGATCATCCCAAAGGTGTTGCTATCGGGGCTCATCGAGCCCGTCGTGCTCGGCATGACGCTGTTCCTCATGGCGGGCACGCTCAACTACTGGCAAGGATGGACGCTGCTGGTCGTGGCAGCGGTTTCGACGTCGATTCCGACCGGCTACCTGCTGCTGACCAATCCGGTCGCGCTGGAACGGCGCATACATGCGGGCCCCGGCGCAGAACCGCG
>JAHFVB010000349.1:0-3062 GCA_023264755.1 Mycobacterium sp.
CTGGCGGCTGCGTTGTCGCTGGTCGGCTCCGTGGCCCTCTCGGCGTGTTCGGGCAGTGCGGCCGATGCCATCGCCTACGCCGTCGACGGATCGCTGGTCACCTACAACACCAACACGGTGGTCGGGGCCGCATCGGCCGGACCGCAGGCGTTTGCCCGGGTACTCACCGGATTCGACTATCACGGACCCGAGGGGCAGGTCGTCGGGGACCGTGACTTCGGCACCGTCATGGTGGTCGGGCGCGCCCCGTTGGTGCTCGACTACCAGATCAACGACAACGCGGTGTTCTCCGACGGCAAACCCGTCACGTGCGATGACATGGTGCTGGCCTGGGCTGCGCAATCGGGCCGGTTTCCGGGGTTCGACGCCGCCAGCAGGGCCGGCTACGGCGACATCGCCTCGGTCGACTGCGCACCGGGACAGAAGAAGGCGCGCGTCTCGTTCGCGCAGGACCGTTCGTTCGTCGACTTCGGCCAGTTGTTCGCGGCCACGTCGATGATGCCGTCCCACGTCATCGCCGATGAGTTGGGCGTCGGGGACGGTGGGGTCACCACCGCGCTGCAAACCGGTGACGCCCCGACCATCGACCGCATCGCCTCAGCGTGGAACACCACCTGGAATCTCAGCCCCAACCTCGAGCTCAAGCGGTTTCCGTCATCCGGACCATACAAACTCGACTCGGTCACCAAGGACGGCGCGGTCGTCCTCGTCGCCAACGACAAGTGGTGGGGGCCCAAGCCCCTGACCGACAAGATCACCGTGTGGCCGCGCGGCGCCGACATCCAGGACCGGGTGAACACCGGGGCCTATGACGTCGTCGACGTCGCGACGGGTTCGACTGGCACCCTGAATCTGCCGGACGACTACGTCCGCACCGACTCTCCGTCGGCGGGTATCGAACAGCTCATCTTCGCCCCGCAGGGGCCCCTCGCCGACCCGGCTGCCCGGCGGGCCGTGGCGTTGTGCACCCCACGCGACGTCATCGCCCGCAACGCCGAGGTGCCGGTCGTCAACACCCGGTTGAACCCGGCGGCCGAGGATTCGATCACCGCGGCCGAGGCGCATCCGGATGCCGACGCGTTCAACGTCGCCAACCCCGACGCCGCTCGGGACGCCATCGGAGGTCAACCGCTGGCCGTGCGCATCGGATACCAGCGGCCCAACGCCCGACTGGCGGCCGCCGTCGGGGCCATGGCGAAGTCCTGCGCTGCGGCGGGCATCACCGTCCAAGACGTCTCGTCGGACTCCGCGGGCCCACAAGCCTTGCGGGACAACCAGTTCGACGTACTGCTCGCCAGTACCGGCGGCGCCACCGGCAGCGGGTCCAGTGGCTCCTCGGCGATCGACGCCTACGACCTGCACAGCGGCAACGGCAACAACCTCTCGGGCTACGCGAACGAAATGGTGGACGGCGTCATCGGTGCGATGGCCGTGACCACCGACCCCAAGGAATTGGCTCGCCTGCTGGGGGAGAGTGCGCCGGTGCTCTGGGGCGACATGCCGACGCTTCCGCTCTATCGTCAACAGCGGACGCTGCTGACGTCCAAGAAGATGGTTGCCGTGAGCAGCAATCCGACGCGCTGGGGTGCTGGGTGGAACATGGATCGGTGGATGCTGAAGCAATGAGTGAGCCCACCGCAGCAGCGGACGTCATCGCTTCGCTGATGCGCGAAGTGCCCGACTTTCCCGAACCCGGAGTGCAGTTCAAGGACCTCACCCCGGTGCTGGCCGACGCGCGCGGGCTCGCGGTGGTGACCGACGCCCTGGCCGAGATCTCCGCGGGTGCCGATCTGGTGGCCGGTGTCGACGCCCGGGGCTTCCTGCTGGGCGCGGCCGTCGCGACCAGGTTGGGCTCCGGTGTGCTCGCCGTCCGCAAGGGCGGAAAGCTGCCGCCTCCGGTACACAGCCAGTCCTACGCCCTCGAGTACGGGACCGCGACGCTGGAGATCCCGGCCGACGGCATCGACATCGCGGGGCTCAACGTCGTCGTGATCGACGACGTGCTGGCCACCGGCGGCACGCTGGCGGCGGCGGTGCGCCTGCTCGAGCTCGGCGGAGCGAACGTGATCGCAGCCGCCGTGGTGCTGGAGCTGACTGCGCTGGACGGCCGGGCGCAGCTTGAGAAGGTGCCGATCACCAGCCTCTACCTGGTGTGATGGGCGTTGCGGGCTAGCTGGACGAAGAGCAGGGCCGGCAAGGATATCCTCGACTAAGCGAACGCATGGGCAGGAGGTGAGCGGTGGCCGACGATCAGGCGTTGACCCAGACCCAACCGATGCCCATCGTGACGCCCGACGCCGCCCCGGCCGAGCAGTCCAAGTCCCCTTCGAGCGCGTCACGCCGAGTGCGGGCCCGGCTGGCCCGTCGCATGACGGCTCAGCGCAGCACCATGAATCCGGTGCTCGAGCCGCTCATCGCGGTCCACCGGGAAATGTATCCGAAGGCCGACCTGGCCATCCTGCAGCGGGCCTACGAGGTCGCCGAGGCCAGGCACGCCGACCAGATGCGCAAGTCGGGGGACCCGTACATCACCCATCCGCTGGCGGTGGCCAACATCCTGGCCGAGCTCGGCATGGACACCACCACGCTGGTGGCGGCGCTGCTCCACGACACCGTCGAGGACACCGGCTACACCCTCGAGGCGCTGACCACCGAGTTCGGCACCGAGGTCGGTCATCTGGTCGACGGCGTGACCAAGCTGGACAAGGTCGAACTCGGCAACGCCGCGGAGGGCGAGACCATCCGCAAGATGATCATCGCCATGGCGCGCGATGGGCGCGTGTTGGTGATCAAGGTCGCCGACCGGCTGCACAACATGCGGACCATGCGCTTCCTGCCGCCGGAGAAGCAGGCCCGCAAAGCCCGCGAGACACTGGAAGTCATTGCCCCGCTTGCGCACCGGCTCGGCATGGCGACCGTCAAGTGGGAGCTCGAGGACCTGTCCTTCGCCATCCTGCACCCGAAGAAGTACGAGGAGATCGTGCGTCTGGTCGCCGATCGGGCGCCCTCCCGCGATACCTACCTAGCCAAGGTGCGGGCCGAGATCGGTGCCGCGCTGAGCG
>JAHFVB010000349.1:3072-5627 GCA_023264755.1 Mycobacterium sp.
TACCAGAAGATGATCGTCAAGGGCCGCGACTTCGACGACATCCACGATCTGGTCGGCGTGCGCATCCTGTGCGACGAGATCCGCGACTGCTATGCCGCGGTGGGCGTCGTGCATTCGTTGTGGCAGCCCATCGCGGGCCGCTTCAAGGACTACATCGCGCAGCCGCGGTACGGGGTCTATCAATCGCTGCACACGACGGTGGTGGGGCCCGAGGGCAAGCCGTTGGAGGTGCAGATCCGCACCAACGACATGCACAAGACGGCCGAGTACGGCATCGCCTCGCACTGGCGATACAAGGAAACCAAGGGCCGCAACGGGGTACCGGCCGGTCATGCCGCCGCCGAGATCGACGACATGGCGTGGATGCGGCAACTGTTGGACTGGCAGCGGGAAGCTGCCGACCCCGGCGAGTTCCTCGAGTCGCTGCGTTATGACCTTGCGGTGCAGGAGATCTTCGTCTTCACGCCCAAGGGTGACGTCATCACCCTGCCGACCGGTTCGACGCCGGTGGACTTCGCCTACGCCGTGCACACCGAGGTCGGCCACCGCTGCATCGGCGCTCGGGTCAACGGGCGGTTGGTGGCCCTGGAGCGCAAGCTCGAGAACGGGGAAGTCGTCGAGGTCTTCACCTCGAAGGCACCCAACGCGGGCCCGTCGCGCGATTGGCAGGGCTTCGTGGTGTCGCCGCGGGCGAAGGCGAAGATCCGGCAGTGGTTTGCCAAGGAACGCCGCGAGGAGGCCTTGGAGGCCGGCAAGGACTCGATTGCGCGCGAGGTGCGGCGCAGCGGACTTCCCTTGCAGCGCTTGATGAATGGCGACTCGATGTCGTCGTTGGCCCGCGAGTTGCGCTACACGGACGTCTCGGCGCTCTACACCGCGGTCGGCGAGGGCCACGTCTCCGCGCGCCACGTCGTGCAGCGCCTGCTGGCCCAGCTCGGCGGTGACGACGAGGCCGAGGACGAGATCGCCGAGCGGTCCACGCCGGCCACCATGCCGGTGCGGCAACGCACCAACGACGACGTCGGGGTCGCGGTGCCCGGTGCACCCGGCGTGCTGACCAAACTGGCCAAGTGCTGCACCCCAGTACCGGGCGACACCATCATGGGCTTCGTGACCCGCGGCGGCGGAGTGAGCGTGCACCGCACGGACTGCACGAATGCGTCGTCGTTGCAGGAGCAGTCGGAGCGGATCATCGACGTCAAGTGGGCGCCGTCGCCGTCGTCGGTCTTCCTGGTGGCCATTCAGGTGGAGGCGCTCGACCGGCACCGGCTGCTGTCCGACGTGACACGCGTGCTGGCCGACGAGCGGGTGAACATCTTGTCCGCCTCGGTGACGACGTCCAACGATCGCGTGGCGATCAGCCGGTTCACCTTCGAGATGGGCGACCCCAAACACCTCGGACACGTGCTGAGCGTGGTGCGCAACGTCGAGGGCGTCTACGACGTCTACCGGGTGACTTCAGCGGCCTAGCCGACCCGCCGAACGTGGGTTACCGTCACGCGTTTCGCGTGGCCGGCGTAGCAGAAGTCCACACTCGCTAGGTCGACTGTTCCGCGGGCGCTCGGGAAGCGGCGACGGCGGTTCGCTAGCTCAGTTGAACGGAATTGATGGTCACGCCGATGAACGGCTTCCCGTCGTTGCCGCCGCCCTGCACGCCACCGGCGGCGACTTTATCCAGTACGGCCAGGCCCGCGCTGCCGATCGAGCCGAAGACGGTATAGCTCGGGGGCAATTGCGAGTCGGCGTAGACCAGGAAGAATTGGCTGCCGTTGGTGCCGGCACCCGCGTTGGCCATCGCCAGGGTGCCCCGCGGGTATAGCAGCGGCTGTTGCAACGCGGGGTCGCTGATGCGGTACTGGTTGGTGGGGTATTCGTTGGGGAAGCGGTAGCCCGGACCGCCGCTTCCGCTTCCGGACGGGTCGCCGCACTGCAGCACGCCGAGCGTGACCGAGGTGGTCAGCCGGTGGCACGCGGTGGCGTCGAAGTAGCCCTGCTTGGCCAGGCTCAGAAAACTGTTGACGGTGCACGGCGCCTTGGCATTGTCGAGCGTCAGCCCGATGACGCCGACGTTCGTGGTGAGCTGCGCGGGCATCGTCGCCGGAGTGGTGGCCGTCGCGCCCGACTTGGGCGGGTGGACGGGCTTGCTGGCCGGATCGGTGGTGGCCGGGTACTGACAGTTGGACCCCAGGGTGGCCGGCGGCTGAAACGGTGGCAGCGTCTCCAGCGGTACGGGAAGGCCCGAGGCCCGGTGATCCCGCGAATGGGTGTCATATCTGCGCAGGTCGCCGCTTTGTCGGAGGACCGCGAACGCGAAGACGAGCCCGAGGACGAGGGCGAGCACCGACAGCAGCGTCAGCGCGTAGCCGACGGCCAGCCCGGCGATGGCCAGCCCCCGGCCCTCCTCGTTGGTCCGCTTGAGCTGCGACAACGAGACGTGTCCGAAGGCGATGCCCAGCGGCGGGAACACGAAAGCCGAGACCAGCGAGACGATTGCCATCGCGTTCGTGCCGCGCGGTGGCGGGTAGCCCGGATGGCCGCCGTAACTCGGATATCCG
>JAHFVB010000037.1 GCA_023264755.1 Mycobacterium sp.
GATGACCTCCGTTGCCGGCACGCACCATTGGCGGCACGAAGGTCTCGATGACGTGGATCGGCCCCATCAGATTGACCGACACCATCGCTTCCCAGTGTTCGTGGGTGAGGTGGCTGACGGTCCCCCACGCCGAGATGCCCGCGATGTTCATCACCACGTCCATGCTCGGGTGCGCCCCGTGAATGTCGGCGCCGAACGCGCGCACCTGCTCGTAGTCGGAGATGTCGAGCGCCTGGTGGGCGGGTACCTGCGCGCCGAGTGCGCGTGCGTCGGCGACCGTTTGTGCCAAGCCCTCGGCGTTGCGGTCGGTCAGGAACAGCTCGGCGCCCTGGGCGGCCAGCTTCAATGCCGTTGCCCGGCCGATTCCGCTGGCCGCTCCGGTCAGAAAGCACCGCTTGCCCGCAAACTCCTCCGCCATGGCGGTGACCTTACCGGCGCGGGCAGAGCCCCCGACCCGACCTCGCCTTCAGCGGCCGAGCTTCGACGCTGGGCCGCCCCAGAGGGTGTGGAGCCAGAGTCCCTCGAGCACCTCGATCGCGCGGACGGGGTCGGTGCCGCGGCCGACGAAGGCCGGATCGTGCGACAGCGTCATCGCCGTGGTGGCGGTCAGCATGCGGACCAGCGCGGGTACGTCGTCGGAGATCGGCCGGGCGCTGGCATCCTGCTCGACGATCGCGACGATCTTGTCGATCACCGCGTCCTCGAGGTCGTTCATCATCTCGCCGATGACCGAGTCCGTGTTCTGAGCGACGGTGCAGGCCTTCATGATCGGGTCGTTGCTCGCGAACATCACCGCGGCGCTGCCCACCATCCGCTTGGCGAAGTCGGGGGGCGACTCGCCGGGGTCGCGCGGGGCGAAGTCGTGCGTCAGCTCTTCGAGCTCGGCCAGCGCGTCCTTGACGATGTAGGCGAGCACGTCGTACTTGGAGTCGAAGTAGAAGTAGAAGCCCGATCGGGCCACCCCCGCGCGTTCGCTGATGGTGCTGACCGACAGGTCGGCGAACGCTTGGTGTTCGAGAAGTTCGCGCACCGCGGTGACGATGGCCTCGCGTTGCCGGTCGCCCCGACTGAGGCGGACTTGCGGGGCGGCGGAGTCGGCGGTCATGACCTATCAGCCTTGCACCGGTTGTCCAGCCAAGCCAAACTTGACATGCGTCAAGTGTGCCCTACAGGATGACTCTAGCGAGTGACATCGACCACACGTCTTCAGCTCAGGAGTATGCGATGCCGACAGTCAGCACCCCCGAATACCTGCTCGACCAGGCCAAGCGCCGGCTGACCCCGACGCCGGTCACCATTCCCGGCATGGGTGCGCTCGAGAAGCGCCTGCTCGAGCGGGACTGGGACCAGATCCCGCTCGCCCAGCCGCCCGCCGGAAGCGACCTCAAGCAGATCTTCGGCGACAAGGGGCTGCCGGTGCTCGGCCACATGATCGAGATGTTCCGGGGCGGCCCGGACTTCGTCTTGCACATCTACCGCAAGTACGGGCCCATGCACTTCGCCTACTCCCCCGTCCTGCCGGCGGTGCTGGCGCTAGGCCCGGATGCCACCCAGGCCGTGTTCACCAATCGCAACAAGGACTTCTCCCAGCGCGCCTGGGACCCGGTGATCGGACCGTTCTTCGAGGGCGGCCTGATGCTGCGCGACTTCGACGACCACATGTTCCACCGCCGGATCATGCAGGAGGCGTTCACCCGGTCTCGGCTGACCGGCTACGTCGCCCACATCGACTCGGTCGCCAGCCAGGTGCTGGCCAACGATTGGGTGGCCAACGACAAGCGCTTCCTGTTCTATCCCGCGGTCAAGGAACTGACGCTCGACATCGCGTCGGTGGTCTTCATGGGTCACGAGGCGGGCACCGACCACGAACTGGTCACCACCGTCAACCGGGCCTTCACCACCACCACCCGGGCCGGCAACGCCATCGTGCGCAAGCCGGTACCGCCGCTGAGCTGGTGGCGCGGCGTCAAGGCCCGCGAGACGCTCGAGCAGTACTTCAACTCGCGGATCGCCGAGAAGCGCGCGTCGCATGACACCGACATGTTCAGCGTGCTGTGCCATGCCGAGGACGAGGACGGCCAGCGGTTCACCGACGAGGACATCGTGAGCCACATGATCTTCCTGATGATGGCCGCCCACGATACGTCGACCTCGACGCTGACGACGATGGCCTATCACCTCGCGGCCAACCCGGAGTGGCAGGACCGCTGCCGCGACGAGTCGGCCCGCATCGGGGACGGCCCACTGGACATCGAAGCGCTGGAGAAGCTGGAAACCTACGACCTGGTGATCAACGAGGCGCTCCGGATGGTCACTCCGCTACCGTTCAACTTCCGCCAGGCGATACGCGATACCGAGCTGATGGGCTACTACCTGCCGGCCGGCACCAACGTGATGACCTGGCCGTCGATCAACCACCGGCTGGAGGAGCTGTGGACGGACCCGGATCGCTTCGATCCGGACCGCTTCGCCGAGCCGCGCAACGAACACAAGCGGCACCGCTACGCGTTCGCCCCGTTCGGCGGGGGCGCCCACAAGTGCATCGGCATGGTGTTCGGTCAGCTGGAGATCAAGACCGTGATGCACCGGCTGTTGCGCCAGTACCGGCTGGAGCTGCCACACCCGGGTTACCGGCCGCGCTACGACTACGGCGGCATGCCGGTGCCCGTCGACGGGTTGCCGATCGTGCTGCGTCCGCTGCGCTGAGGCCGGCGATCGTCGCCCGGCGCGTCAGCCCACCAGGCGGTTGGCGCAGGCCACCAGGGCACGCAACGCCGAGGTGACGGCGTCCTCGGACACTCCCATCGCCCATTCGGCCCGGCTGCCGTCGGTGCCGTGAACGAACGTGGTCACGGCGTCCGCCGAGGCCGACTGGTGGAACTTCAGCATTTCCACCGCGATTCCGCGTTCGTACAGCATTGCGGTCAGTGCAGCGATGGGTCCGCTGGCGGCCGCCGTCGAGGTGCTGATGCGGTCTCCGACGGCGATGGTGGCCCGGTAGTTGCGGGCCGCCGGGCCGAGCCGAGTTGCGGACCGCGCAGCGTCGGTGCACTCCCATTGGCCCAGTCGGACGGGCCCGGTCAACGGTGCGTACACGGTCTGGAATTCGTCGAACGGCATCGAACTGGCTTCCTCGCGAAGGCCCAGCGGCAGCGGTGCGGGCGGGTGCGCCGGGAATGGCAGGGCCGTGCTGGTAGTCGACGGTGCCGAAGAACTGGAGAACATGTGCCGGTCTTCTCTGGTCAGAGGAATCGACCGACGGTGTAGCAACGACCCACAGCGAGGGGTCGGTCTGGATCAGACCCCGCTGTGGGTTGCTACTACGAGTCGCTTCGGCACGAACGCGATGCTAGGCGCACTGCGCCGACGGACGCAAGTACTTACCCCGACCCACCCCGACGTCCGCTACGGGGAACCCGTCGTAGAATGAATTGAGGTTTTACTCAATCCATCAAGTCCGAGGTTGCTACCCCATGCCCCAAGACTTTCTCGACGGATCCGAACGTCCGCTGTACGAGATCAAGTCCAATCTGTTCAAGGCGCTGGCCCATCCGGCGCGGATCAGGACGCTGGAGATCCTGTCCAGCAGCGGCCGTCCGACGCCGGTGAGCGAGCTCCTGACCGTCACCGGAATCGAACCGACCGTGCTGTCGCAGCACCTGGCCGTGTTGAAACGCCACCACGTGGTCAGCAGCAAGCGGGTCGGCAACGCCGTGTACTACGTGCTGGCCCACCCCAAGATCTCGGAGCTATTGGCCATCGCCCGCAGCTTCCTCGCTGACACCCTTTCGGCTCGTCGCGAGCAGTTCGATGCACTGAAGTCGTTGCCGCCATTGGGCATTCAAGAATGATCAGCGCCACCACCGACGCCGTAGTCCGGCTGCTCCCACACCGATCCGACTACGCGGGGCTGACCCGGTCGTGGCGCCGCGACGTGCTGGCCGGGGTCACCGTCGGGGTGGTGGCGTTACCATTGGCCCTGGCGTTCGGCATCAGCTCGGGCGTGGGAGCGGCAGCGGGACTCATCACGGCGGTGGTCGCCGGTTTGGTGGCGGCGATGTTCGGCGGCTCGCACGTACAGGTTTCGGGGCCGACCGGCGCCATGGCGGTGGTGCTCGCTCCCATCGTCACCCACTACGGGCTGGGCAGCATCGCGCTGGTGACCGTACTGGCCGGATTGATCGTGGTCGCCGCCGGGGTGACCGGGCTCGGCCGCGCCGTGACCTTCATCCCGTGGCCGGTGATCGAAGGCTTCACCCTCGGCATCGCGACGATCATCTTTCTGCAGCAGGTGCCCGCGGCCTTCGGAAGGACCGCCCCCGAGGGCCAAAGCCCGTTGGTCGCCGCATTCCACGTCGTGACCGCCCCCGAGTGGTCCACCTCCACCACGACGCTGCTGGTGGTGGCGGGGACCGTGGTGCTGATGGTCGGGCTGCCCCGGCTGCATCGCGCGATCCCGGAGTCGCTGACCGCGGTGGTGGCCGCGACAGTGCTGGTGGTGGTCGCCAACCTGCCGGTCGCCCGCATCGGCCACTTGCCGTCCCAACTACCGACTCCGGTGCTCCCCCATGCCGACGTGACGGCCTTGCGCGCGCTGTTGGGCGCCTCCCTGGCGATCGCGGCGCTGGCCGCGATCGAGTCGTTGCTGTCGGCGCGGGTGGCCGCGACGATGTCGCCCACCGGCCCCTACGACCCCAACCGCGAACTGGTCGGCCAAGGCCTGGCCTCGGTGGCTTCGGGGGTGTTCGGTGGCATGCCGGCCACCGGAGCGATTGCCCGCACCGCGGTGAACGTGCGGTCGGGGGCGCGCACGCGGGTCTCGGCGATCACCCACTCGGTGGTGTTGCTCGGCGTCGTCTACCTTGCCACCGGCCCGGTCTCGGCCATTCCGCTGTGCGCCCTTGCCGCGGTGCTGATGGTGACGTCGTTCCGGATGATCTCGCCGAAGACGATGGGCCGAATCTTGCGGTCCACCCGTTCGGACGCACTGACCTTCGTGCTCACCGCGGTCGTCACGGTGTGTTTCGATCTGATCGAGGCCGTCCAGATCGGCATCCTGGTCGCGGCGTTCTTCGCGTTGCGTTCGGTGGCCCGGCGCAGCAGCGTCACTCGCGAGGAGCTGCCGGGGCCGCCCTGCTCGGGCGACGAGCGGATCGCCTTGTTGCGGTTGGACGGCGCGATGTTCTTCGGTGTCGCCGAACGCATTTCGAACATGATTACCGCCGGTGAGGACCGGGAGATCGAGGTCGTGATCATCCGGATGTCGAAACTGGGGATGCTCGACGCAACCGGGGCGCACACCTTGGGTGAGGTCGCCGAGGAGTTGGAGTCCCGCGGCATCACGGTGATCATCAAGGGCGTCCAACCCGAACACATGGACCTGCTCACCAATGTCGGCGCCATCGCAGCGCTGCGCCACGAGAACCATCTCGTCGACACATTGGACGAGGCGATCGCCCACGCGCGCAGCCACGTCAGCCACTCGGTGGACTAGCGGTCCTCGCTCGACAGGGTGCCCGCCAGCGCGTAGAGGAACGGCCGATGGCTGGCCCGTCCGTCCCTTCGGAACGGCATGCTGTCCCTGGCCGCGGCATACCAGCGTGCGCGTTTGACTCCGGATAGGTCCAGGCGGCGGCCGCACCGAGCGGCCACGCCATGCAGCAGCAGCGCACCCGTACGACCATTGCCCTCCCGGAAGGGGTGAATCTGGTTGTAGTCGGCGTAGAGCCGGGCGAGCTCGTACACCAGCCGCTCGTCGTCGTATTCGCTCCCCGCGGCGGCGACTGCACACGCGCGCTGGTGAATGGCCGCCGCCCCCGAGTCGATCATCGACACCCAGCCGAAGCCCTGGTCGCCGCGGCGCAATTCGGTCGTCCGGTAGGCCCCGGCCCAGGCATAGACGTCGCAGAACAGCTGCCGGTGAAGCACGCGCACGTCCAGCGGGCTCGGCTCGTCCTCCTCCGGCGGCCGACTCAGCCACTGCACCATCCGGCCTGCGGTGGCCACGAATTCCAGGTCGGCCAGGCACTCGGCGGATTCCACGCCGAAGTTGTTGCGCAGCACCGTGCTTCCGGGAATCACGTAGGGCGTCGGTCGGCGCAGACCGGGACGCCTCCGGCGATGCACCGGCGGTGGATGCCTGGAGCGGAAGGTCGCCAAGTACTCGGCCATCGAGACATGCCGGTGCGCAACGGCATTCAGGGCGGCGACGTGTTCGTCGGTCGGCTCCCAGCCCTCCAGTCGCTCGGCGGCCAGCGTCTGGGCCACGGCGTGGGCGAGGTGATCGGAGCTCATGGGCGGCAACGGAGCTCAGCGGAACGCGGACGTGGAGGCCAAGTAGTCGAGCTTCCGACTGATACCAGCCACTTCGCGGGCGACGCTGCGTAGCACCGCCCGCTCGTGGGGCGCCAGCTCCGACAACTTGACCACGTCCGACACCCGCTGCCCGTCCAGGAACGCCGACGCCCGCATCCGCCACCGGAACCGCACCAGCCACCCGAAGCAGTCGCGCAGGCTCGACACGTCGTCGGGATCGAGCACCTTGGTAGCTGCCGCGTCGTCGAGCCGGCCGAACGTCGACAAGGCCTGCGAACCGGCCGAGACCGCCGCCCAGCGGGCGATCTTGACGATGGGATCGACGGCGGCCAACTTGAGCTCCACGGTGTCGGATTGCGTGGCGAACATGCGCAACCGCGACGGGATGCTCGCCCGCACCTTCGTGGCGTCCTGCAGCATCGCCTGCCGCACCGGATAACTCCTGGCCGCCGCGGCCACGGTCTGCGCCCGCAGCGCATCCTCGGGCAGGCCACCAAGCGGCCACACTCCCCTGGAATCGAGCATCAGGCCGGACATCACGACGCCACGATCCTCGCGCGGGTCGGTGGTCCAGCGTTCGATGCCCTCGGACCAGCTACGCAAGCGCCTACAGAACCGCGGCCGGCTCGCCAGCACCCCGTTGGCGTCGCCGAGGACGCCGCACCGTTCCAATACTGCGTGCACGTCGGCGGCGCGGGCCAGCAGCGCGGTCTTGGTCGCGTCGTCGACGGAGTCGCCGAGTGCCACCATGGTCTCGACGTCGGAGCCCGGCGCGGCTTCCCCCCTGGCGACGCTGCCGGAGACGAACCACGTCCAGTCGGCGGGTCCGGCCAGTCGGACGGCGGCGGCGACTCCGTGTCGCAGTACCTCCGACCAGGCTGCGGCCAGCGCGGCGGCCGGCGTATGGGCCCGCAGTTCCGCGCCGATGGCGCCCAGCGCCGCGGTCATCCCAGCGCGCAGGAGGGCCTCGTCACTGGCAGCATCGAGGGCTCCGATCGTCGCGGCGATCTCTCGACCGGGAGGCAATTCGCTGGACATGCCGATGATTGTCACCCGGACCTGGTCATCCGGCCGTGACAGTCCCGAAATGCGCGGAACACCGACACAGGTTATTTTCTATCGCACGACAGTTATTCCGTTCACGCCCCAGGAGCAGCACATGACAGCCATGGTCGATCCGGCAATCTCCTCCGAAGAGGATGCCTCAACTCTGCAGGAGCTCGGCTATACCCAGGAGTTGCATCGCGGCATCGGCGGTTACGCCGCCTTCGCGTCCGGCTTCTCCTTCGTCTCCATCCTCACCACGGTGTTCGCGTTCTTCCCGCTCGGGTTCTCGCTCGGCGGACCGGCCTTCTTCTGGACCTGGCCGATCGTGTTCGTCTGCCAGTTCTGCGTCTGCCTGGTCTTCGCCGAACTGTCCGGCAAGTTCCCGGTCGCCGGCGCCATCTATCAGTGGTCCCGCCGCTTGGCCGGTAACGCGGTCGGCTGGTTCGCCGGCTGGTTCATGCTGATCGGCTACATCGTCAGCATCGCCGCGCTGGCCATCGCCATGCAGACCGTGCTGCCGCCGATCTGGAGCGGCTTCCAATTCATCGGCGACGACATGGACCCACTGTCGATCAGCGGAGCGGAGAACGGCATCATCCTGGGCTCCATCACGATCGTGCTGTGCACGGTCATCAGCGCCGCCGGGGTCAAGTTCATGGGTCGAATCACCGTCACCGGGGTGACGATCGAGATCATCGGCGTGTTCTTGATCATCGGCGCGATGTTCCTCAACGCGCACCGCAATCCGGTCCAGGCGGTGGCCAACTCCGGTGCCCACGGCACCGGGCTTGGCTACCTACCCGCATTCCTGGCCTCCATGCTGATGGCGGCGTACGTCATGTACGGATTCGACAGCGCCGCTGAACTTTCCGAGGAGACCAGAGACCCCCGCCGCACCGCGCCGAAGGCCATCGTCAATGCGCTGCTGGTGTCCTTCGTCGGCGGCGGGCTGATGATTCTGGCAGCCCTCATGTCGGCCCCCACCCTCGGTGACGACCTGTCCACCGGCGGTATGGCGTGGATCATCGAGAGCCAGCTCTCGACCTGGCTCGGCAAGACGCTGTTGGCCCTGGTGGCCATCGCGATGTTCTCGGCCACGCTCGCCATCCAGGCTTCGGCGTCGCGGGTGATGTTCTCCATGGCCAGAGACAACCGGCTGCCCTTCGGCAAGTTCCTGTCCAAGGTCAACAAGCGCACCGGCACCCCGGTCATCACCGGCGTCGCAGTCAGCGCGCTGGCCATCGGCGTGCTGCTGGTCAACATCGGCCAATCCAGCGTCTTCCTCGCCATTGCCAGCGTCTCGGTCGTCATCGTCTACCTCGCGTACCTGATGGTGACGCTGCCCGCCCTCATTCACCGGCTGCGCGGCACCAGCCTGTCCTACGGGCCGCCGGTCATGGACCTCGGCAAATGGGGCATCCCGGTCAACCTCGTCGCGGTGGTGATGGGGGCGTTGTTGGTGATCAACATCGGGTGGCCGCGCGCCGAGGTGTACGACCCGGCAGGCGGCTCGTGGTTCCTGCAGTACTTCGCACCGATCTTCGTGGCGGCGACCCTGGTCGTCGGGCTGCTCGCCTACCGCGTCGTGAAGGACCGCGACGGTGCTCCGGAGCCCACCGACGCCCTGGTGGGCAAGAAGAAGAAGTCGTAGCACCTCCGATGACGAGACCGCGGCCGGGGCTGCACCCGGGCGCGGTCTCGTCGTCGCATATCGTCGTGACCCAATGATCGATTGGCTGCTGCTCGTCGCTGCGGGCATCGGCGGCGGCCTCGCCGGAAGCATCGCCGGGCTGGCCTCGGTCAGCACCTATCCCGCGCTGTTGGCGGTAGGCCTGCCGCCCGTGACCGCGAACATCACCAATACCGTTGCCTTGGTACTCAACGGCGTCGGTTCCGTCTGGGGCTCGCTGCCCGAGCTGAGGGGCCAGCGGCGCAAGCTGATGCGACTGATACCGGCGGCCGTGGTCGGCGGCGCAGCCGGAGCCGCGCTGCTGCTGTCGATCTCCTCCGACGGCTTCGAGAAGGTCGTGCCGGTGCTGCTCGCGGCCTCGGCCGTGGTCATCGCGCTACCCCAGCGCAAACGCGCCGAAGGCGCCAGCCGCAGCACCACCCAGCGCATTCTGGAGGGGGTGGCGGTGCTCGCCATCTGCGTCTACGGCGGGTTCTTCGGGGCCGCCGCGGGAGTACTGCTGCTTGCCCTGCTACTGCGCACCGACAGCACCTCGATGGCCGATGCCAACGCCACCAAGAACGTCGTGCTGGGGATCGCGAATGCCGTTGCCGCCATTGGCTTCATCGTCCTGGTACCCATCCCCTGGCTGGCCGTGCTTCCGTTGGGCCTGGGCTGCTTGATCGGCGCTCGGCTGGGGCCGGTGATCGTGCGACACGCCCCGACCACTCCACTTCGGCTGGCGATCGCCGTCGCGGGCGTCGCGCTGGCCGTCAAGCTGGGCCTGGACGCCTACCGCTGAGTTCAGCCGAACGGGTTGTCCCCGTTGGCAACCCGGGTACCGAGGTCGATCAACGAGGCAGCCGAGGCGTGCAGCCGCTCGCCCGCATCCCGGCTCGCCTGCCCGGCCAGGTAGCGCGACCACGTGCCCTCGATGACGATGCCGAGCTTGAAACAGGCCAACGCGACGTACCAGTCCAGGTCGGGCGCTGCCCGGCCCCCCGCTGCCCGGTACGCGTCGAGTAGTTCGGCCCGGCTGGCCAGCCCACCCAACGCGGCCAATTCCGAACCGGCGTCGATCGTGTTGGGCTCGGTCGGCCAACACACCATCATCCAGCCAAGGTCGAGCAACGGATCACCGATGGTGGCCAGCTCCCAATCGACGAAGGCGGCCAGCTCGGGTCGGTCGCGGCGCAGCCGCACGTTGCTCAGATGGGCGTCGCCGTGCATGATGCCCGGCTTGCCATCGGCTGGCCGATTGGCCTCCAACCACTGCGCCAACTCGGTGACCGCGGGCAGAGACTCGGGTTCGTAGGAGTCGTGACGGTAGCGTTCGAGCAAGCGCAGAAACTGCGGAACCTGGCGCGCCAGAAAGGATCCCGGCCGCCGGATCGCTGCCAACGGACTGCCCTCCCAACCCACCTCACCGAGCCGAGCCAGGCCGGCGGCGTAGGCCAGTCCGACGTCGTGCCGCAGGCTGGGGTCGTCGAAGTACGCCTGGGCCAGCTCGTTGCCCGGGTTGAAGCCGTCGACCTCCTCCATCAGGTAGAACACCACGCCGAGCACGTCGAGCTCCTCGCACCCGGCGATGAAGCCCGGATGCGGCACCGCCGTCCCCGCCAGCGTGCGCAGTACCGCGATTTCACGCAGCATGGTCTTGTCGCTGGTCGGCCGCGGATGCAGCGGCGGCCTGCGCAGCACCATCGGCCGACCGTCGACGTGCAGCCGCACGACGATGTTCTGGCTGCCACCGGTGAGCGGCTCGACGTCGGTCACCGTCGAGCCGATCCGCTCGGCGCGCACCCACCGCGCGAGCGCCTCGGTGTCCCGCTCGGTCAGGGTCGGCAGTACGGACGCGTCATCGGCCATGGTGGACATGGTTACCGGTGCACCCGCCGTCCGGCAATGCCCGGCGCGCCGATCGTCAGCGCACGCGCGCGGTCAGCAGGAGATACTCCCAGCCCATCGAGGTCGAACCCGCTCCCGCGTCGTCGCCGAGGCTAGCGAGGTCGGCATCGAGGGCGGCCACCTTGTCCGGATCGTCGGCTATTCCGCGATACGCCGCAATCGTCGGGCCGTAGTTGGCCTTGAAGTAGTCGCGGAAGGCCGCCCCGTCGGCGAACCGGTCGACGGGCAGTTCACGACGTTCGGTCACCACCTCCGTCACCCGGTCGCCGAGCAACGCGCCCACGTGCTCGGGGCTACCCCACAGTGGGGGCGACTGCACGCCGGGCGGCGGCGGGCCGACATACGGCTTCATGGTCGCGAACAGACGACCGATGAAGCCCTGCGGGGTCCAGCTGATCAGCCCGACGGTGCCTCCTGGCCGACAGACGCGAACCAGTTCGTCGGCGGCCTGCTGATGATGCGGAGCGAACATCACCCCGATGCAGGACAGGACCGCATCGAACTGGTCGTCGGCGAACGGCAGGGCTTCGGCATTGGCTTCCTGCCATTGAAGCGAAAGCCCTTGCCGCGCTGAGCTTCTGCGGCCGTGTTCCAACAGTTCCGGGCATAGGTCACTGGCCGTGACCACGGCACCTGCCGCAGCCGCGGGAAACGCGGCGTTTCCCGTCCCCGCCGCGACGTCCAGCACTCGGTCGCCTGGGCCGATCCCGGCCGCCTCGACCAGTATCGGGCCCAGCGGCGCGACGATTTCGTCGGCAATCGTGCGGTAGTCGCCCAGCGCCCACAGCGCCCGATGCTTGGCTTCCAATTCGCGATCCTGGATCACGGTGTTCATCTCTACTCCTCGGGTGCCGCCAACTGACTTGCCGTGACCAGCATCCCGCCCCGGGTTGCGCCGAACTAGTTCCAGATCTGTACCGGCCCCTGGCTCCGGCGGCGTTCTGGCGCTGTAATGGAGCGGTACCGAAACGGAGGTGGGGACATGTCGGGATATGGCCAGTTCTGCCCGGTGTCCAAGGCCATGGAGTTGCTCGATGAGCGGTGGACGCTGTTGGTCGTTCGCGAATTGCTGTTGGGCAGCATGCACTTCAACGAGCTCAGACGCGGCGTACCGAAGATGTCACCGGCCCTGCTGTCCAAACGGCTGAAGGCGCTTACCCGAGCGGGCGTAGTGGACCGCACCGAGGTCGACGGCCGGACCACCTATTCGTTGACCCAGTGCGGCCAGGAGTTGGGCGAGGTCGTCGAAGCGTTGGGCCGCTGGGGCGTTCGGTGGATCGGCGAACTCGGCGACCAAGACCTCGACCCTCACCTGCTGATGTGGGACATGCAGCGCACCATCCCCGTCGACGCCTGGCCCAGCACGCGCACCACGGTCGCGTTCCAACTCGAAGGGGCGAAGGCGTCCCGGTGGTGGCTCGTCGTGGCCGACGGAACCGTGGACGTCTGCGACTTCGACCCCGGCTACGACGTCGCGGGCACCGTTTCGGCCACACTGCGCACGCTCACCCACGTCTGGCGAGGTGACGTCGGCTGGGCCCCCGCCCTGCGCGACGGCAGCGTCGCGGTGTCCGGGCCGTCCGATGTCCGACGCGCCATTCCGACCTGGCTCGGACAGAGCACCTCGGCCGCCGTACCCCGGCCGGCCTGACGGAAGCGCCGACCTAGGCGTGGTATTCCAGGCAGGGTGGAGCGCCGTTGATGACGCCCTCGCGGAAGGCCCGGGTCCGGTCGAATCCAGCCCCCTGACGGTCGACGTCGCCGTCGCCACGGAATAGCAGCAGCGCCTTGATGCCCTCGTCCAGGTCCCCCGGCGAGATGTGGTAGCTGCTGGTCTGCTGGCGGTTGAACAGGATGACGCTGGCGGTGTAGGCGCCGGCCAGGCAGTCTCCGCGCAGCGTCGTCGTCTTCACGTCGGCCAGGTCGCCACCCAGCCGGCTCTGAGCCGCCAGGCCCCATTGAGTGGCCAGTAGGGTGGCCACGGCGTAGTCGCCGCCTTGAGCGTAGATCTCGGGCATCCGCTCGGTGTTGTCCCAACCCACGTAATCCTCTGGCACACAATAGAAGAGCGCATAGCCCTTGGCGGACTGGTCGCCGCACATCGGGGGATCGCTCGGGTCGAACGGCCGGTCCGCCTTGAGCGGTTCCCAGGCCTTGCCCCCGGTCAACTCCGGATAGACCTGAGTCCAGTAGTCTTCGAGGTCGTACGGCACCCCGTTGA
This sequence comes from Mycobacterium sp., assembly GCA_023264755.1. Classification (GTDB taxonomy): domain Bacteria; phylum Actinomycetota; class Actinomycetes; order Mycobacteriales; family Mycobacteriaceae; genus Mycobacterium. Next base: position 13,161 of record JAHFVB010000037.1, read on the forward strand.
TGATCGAGTCGTATGGCGCATTGCCCTCGCTCGCGGCATCCTGCTCGTCGTTGAAGGGCAGTTCGAGCACTATCGGATCGCCGTCCCGGTAGCCCTTGCACTTGGCCACGCCGTTGTCGTAGCCGTCCTGGAATGCGCTCACGCGGTCGAAGCCGCTGCCGTGCGCCGACTCGTCCTGGACGTTGGTTCCCGGGCTGTCGCGCAGGTCCAGGATGCCGGCCAGCGCCTTGTCGAGGTCGGCGGCGTTGACCTGGAACACCCCGTCGTCCTGGGCGTGCTTGGACCAGCCACCGGCGAAGCAATCGGCCTGTAGTTCGGAACTGACCGTCAGCTTGTTCTGGTCGAAGTACCCCGAGCGTTGCTGGACCGCGTGGCCGTACTCGTGCGCCAGCACGATGGGGATGACGAAGTCGCCGTACTTCTTCTGCAGCTCGGGCAACAGCCCGGACGAGTCCCAGGCCACCGAATCGTCGAGCTTGCAGTAGAACGCGTTTCCGGCCACGTCGGCGTAGCTGGAGGCGCAGGCGGGGCCCGCCTCCGACTCGGGAGTCAGGGCGTAGAGCCCACCCGCGACGGGTTTGTAGTCCGTTCCGTACAGCTTGGGGTATTGGTCGGCCCAGAACGACTGGAGTGCGGCGATGGCCTGGATCGCCAGCTTGTTCACCGGGGTGTCGGCGTCGCCGTGGATCTTGATGTTGCTAGTGTCCGGGGCCGACCGGGTCTTCTTGGGCTCCTGCGGAGCAGACCCGCCATTGCCGGCACTGCCACAACCCGCGACGAGTGCCAGCGCGGCAAACAAGGCCAAGGGGCTCTTACGCATGGGCCGACGGTAACGCCGGCAATTGGAAATGGTTTGGAAAAGTGCCCGATTAGTCGAGCAGCCTGCGCGCCACGTTGGTGGTGACGAGGTCGAGTAGCTCGTCGGCCCGGCCGGCCATGATCGTCCGGATCGCGTAGAGCGAGAAACCCTTCGCTTGTTCGGCGGTGATGGCGGGCGGGATGGACAACTCCTGGCGGGCCGTGACGACGTCGATCACGGCCGGACCGTCGTGCGCGAACGCCTCGGCCAACGCCGATTCCAAGTCGGCCGGGTGCTCGACCCGACGGCCGAACAGTCCCATCGCCCGTGCGACGGCACTGAAGTCGGGATTGACCAACTCGGTGCCGAAGTTGACGATGCCCGCGGCCTTCATCTCGAGCTCGACGAAGTTCAGTGACGAATTGTTGAACACGATCAGCTTGACCGGCAACCTGTTCTGGGTCAGCGTGATCAGCTCTCCGAAGGACATCGCCAATCCGCCGTCGCCGGCCAGCGCCACCACCTGACGGTACGGAAACGCCGTCTGCGCGCCGATCGCGTGCGGCAGTGCGCATGCCATGGAGCCGTGGTTGAACGAGCCCACCAGTCTGCGTTGGCCGTTCATGGTCAGGTAGCGGGCCGCCCACACCACCGGCGAACCCACGTCCACGGTGAACACCGCGTCCTCGGTCGCCAGTCGATCCGCCACGGCGGCAACGTATTCCGGCCGGATCGGGCTGCGATCGCGATCGTTGACCGCCAGCCCGTCCAACGTCTTGCGAGTCTTTCGGTAGTGCTGCAGCGCCTCGTCCAGGTGGGCCCGGTCGGCCTTCTGCATCAGCAGCGGCTGCAAGGCCGCGAGGGTGTCGGCGACGGTGCCGACGAGGCCGAGCTCGATGGGCGCCCGTCGACCGAGGTTTTGGCCCCGGACGTCGACTTGGATGATCCTGCCGTGGTCGGGATAGAACTGGCCGTAGGGGAAGTCGGTGCCCAGCATCAGCAGGACGTCGGATTCCTTGATGGCCTTGTAGCCCGAGGCGAAGCCGAGCAGCCCCGTCATCCCGACGTCGAATGGGTTGTCGTATTCGACGAACTCCTTGCCGCGCAACGCATGCACGACGGGCGCGTTGAGCGTGGCGGCCGCCCGAATCAGGGCCTCGTGGGCGCCTGCGACGCCGGCCCCACCGAGGATGGTGACGCGCTCGGCCGCGTTGAGGAGGTCGGCGGCCCGGCGCAGCGACGCGTCGTCGGGTCGCACCACCGACCGGGTGGGCACGATCGGGGCTGCCAGCCAACCGGAGTCCTGCGCCGGGGCCAGGAATATCTCACCCGGTATCACGACGACGGCGACGCCGTTCTCCTCGACCGCCGCGCGCATTGCCATGGCGATGATGCGAGGGGCCATTTCCGGGGTGCTGACCAGTTCGCAGTAGACGCTGCACTCGCGGAACAAGTCCTGCGGGTGGGTCTCCTGGAAGTACTCCGAGCCGATCTCGGCGCGCGGGATGTGCGCCGCGATCGCCAGTACCGGGACCCGGCTACGGTTGGCGTCGAAGAGTCCGTTGATCAGATGCAGGTTGCCGGGCCCACAGCTGCCCGCGCACACCGCTAGTCCGCCGGTGAGTGCGGCGTCGGCCGCCGCCGCGAAGGCCGCGTTCTCCTCGTGTCGGACGTGTTGCCAGGAGACGCCGTCGGAGCGCCGAATGGCGTCGGTGAAACCGTTGAGGCTGTCCCCCGGCAGGCCGTAGACCCGCCGGACCCCGCTGCGCTCCAGCGCCCCGATCAGTTGAGTCGCAACAGTGGCCAAGGCCCGCCTCCTCCAGTGATTCGTGGAGTTTTGGCGGCGCCGCGCGCCGCCAAAACTCCCCGAATCACCTTACTTGGGGGCGAAGCGTTGGCCCGCGTCCAACCGAAGACACTGTCCGTTGAGCATCGGGTTGTCCACGATGGCGAGCGCCAACTTGGCGTACTCCTCGGGCTTGCCCAACCGCTTCGGGAAGGCCGCATCCTTGGTCAGCGCGGTGGCGAACTCATCAGGGATGCCCTTGGTCAGGCCGGTGGCGAACAGGCTGGGCGCGATGGCCAGCACCCGGATGCCCAGGCTGCCCAGGTCGCGCGCCATCGTCAGGCACATGCCGGCGATCGCGGCCTTCGACGCGGTGTAGGCGACCTGCCCGATCTGCCCCTCGAATGCAGCGATCGAG
>JAHFVB010000350.1 GCA_023264755.1 Mycobacterium sp.
GTGGAAGGACATGCTGCTCAGCTAGGGTGCCCGCGGGGCGGATGGGCTCGGCGGAACGGGGTCAGCTGATCCTGGTGATCTTGACCGGCAGGTTGAGCACCAGTGAGCGGTTTCGGCCGCAGGCGCCGCTCTGGCCGGTGGTCTGGTCCTCGCCCAGGTAGAGATTCGTGTTGTCCACGCGCAGTCCTTCTTCGGAGGCGGCGTAGAAGCGGTAGACCTGAAGCCCGGGACCGGTGCCGCCGTCGGGGCACGGAATCCATTCTGGCACATAGTGTTTCACGTACCACATGCCGCTGGTGGTGTAGATGTCCTCGGTCCAGCCCAGGCTGCTGGTGACCTTGCCCGAGCAGGTGAGCGCAGTGGTGCAGGTGGTGCTGACGGTCCAGGTGCTCCGTACGGACGGCTCGTCCTGGTAGCGGTCGTTCATCTTGGCCCACTCGCCGTTCGAGACGACGGAGTAGGTCCCGTTGGGGGCGTATTGCGAACTATCGTCGGCGGCCGCCTGGGGGGTAGCTCCGAGGCCAAGCGCGGCAGCCAGCGCGACGGTCGAGATCACCTGCGCTGAGCCCATTTTGCACTCCTCGATCTCAGCTTGCAACAGCCGTGGCAATGCCATTATTGAACCTGAGAATAACACTCTGACAAGGGCGGGAGGGTCAGTTCTTACGGCTACCGAGGCGTCGGCGGCCAAGCCGTCGAGCAGCGGACTTCGTGCTACGCGATCTTCTCTGAACGGCAGAATTTCACTCTCCCTCGTGCGAGAGTGGTTGCGTGCGAATCGTTGTTGCCGTGGCTGCTGCGCTGTTGACGGCAGGGCTGGCAGCGCCTCAGGCGGCCGCCGACCCGGCGGACCCGGCGCCCGCCGACGATCCCACGTCGTGCAACGTTCCGGCGTGCGTTCCCGGCATCCAACCCGGCGCCGTGCTCGGCGCTCCGTGCGACAACACCACCTACTACGTGTTCGGAGTGACGGACTGGGGCCGAGTGGTGTTCTGCGGGTCGCCGCGCCGGTACGACCCGCGTTGGTTCCGCACCACCTCGCTGCTGGGCGTCAAGGCGGAGGGCAGTAGCTGCTCCGGCCGCGATGGCATGATGGCGCAGGCTCCGGACGGCCTGTTCCTGTCGTGTGACGCCCGCAATGGCGCCAGCGTGTGGACCCGCGGCGACATCTGAGCGCCGCACCTTCAGCTCACATCCGAGTCAGCGAGAAGTTGTACGTGCTGGTGCCGCCGGGCGCGCCGTAGCAGCCCGCGTCGTAGGTCGAGACGATGGTTCCGGCCAAACTGACTGCGTCCCAGTTGTATACGTCGTGCGACGGCAGGTTGTAGCCGATGCAACGCACTCCGTCGATGACGTCGACCGTCAACGTATAGCGTCCGTCGGCGTAGAACGCGGTGCCCTGGAAGCGCTGGCTCTTCGGCGGCCGGGGGATGGCGATCACGTTGAGGTCGTCGGTCGCCGGATTGACGACGGGGTCGACCAGGTTGGTGCCGCAGTCGGGAGCGCCGCAGGAGTGGGTCACCGACCACACCCACGTGTGGTTGTCCCAACGATCGTTGGGGACCTCGTAGTTGCCCACCTTCATGCCCGTGGCGGCTGCGCTCGGAGCGAGCGCCAGCGCGGCCGTGACGAGCGCTGCGCCCATGACCGGCAGCGCAGCCTTCGTTGCTGTGGCCACGACCTACTCCCGTCCTCGCGTACGCGTGATCACCCGGAGCCTAGCGGCCGCCCTAGTCGTCCGTCAGGCGCTTGCGGATACCCGATTGCCTTGTGTCATCCAGCGATCCGCTTACCGCGACGGGTTTACGCGACGGGCGTGAACCTGATGTTGAGCTCGGTGAGCCCGCGCAGGATGAAGGTGGGTTCGTAGGTGTAGCGACGATCGCCGGCCGGGCCGTGCTTGTCCTCGTCGATCGTGATGTCGGACATCCGGTCGAGGATGCGCTCGATGGACACCCGGCCCTCGACGCGCGCCAGCGGCCCGCCGGGGCAGGAGTGCACTCCGCGGCCGAATGCGATGTGCTCGCGGACGTTCTTGCGGTCGAGGCTGAATTCGTGCGGATTCTCGAACCGCACCGGGTCGCGGTTGACGGCGCCGGGGCACACCATCAGCGTGGTGCCTGCGGGCACGTCCATGTCACCGACGCGAGTGTTCTTCTTGGCCAAGCGGAATTGGCTCTTCACCGGGGCGTCCATTCGGAGGGCCTCTTCGACGAAGATCGGGATGCGGCTGCGGTCCCTGCGCAGCGCCGCCTGAACATCTTGGCGGTCGCCGAGCACCTTGAGCGAGGCGGACAGCAGCTTGGTGGTGGTCTCCTGACCCGCGGCGAACAGGAACGTGGCGGAGCGGGCCACCTCGAGCACCGGCGGCGTCGAACCATCGGGGTACTTGGCGGTGGCCAGGGCGGTGAGCACGTCGTCGCGCGGAGTTTCGCGCCGCTCCTCGAGGTAGCCGACGAAGGTGTCGTCGAGCCACTCGAGCGGGTTGGTGCCGACCAGCTCGTCGTGGTCGAGCGAGCCGACGATGGCACCGGGGCGCGGTGCGCCCAGCACGGTCCGGAACTGGGAGTGGTCTTCCTCCGGTACGCCGAGCAGATCGGCGATCACCAACATCGAGAAGGGTTTGGCATAGGCACTGAGGAATTCGCACTTGCCGTCGGCGATGAAGTCGTCGAGACACTCGTCGGCCAACCGCCACATGAAGTCCTCGTTCTCCTTCAGCCGGCTCGGGGTGAGCAGTCGGTTGAGCAGCGAGCGCGCGTTCGTGTGGTCGGGCGGATCCATGGTGACCATGTGCTCGAACATCGGCATCTGGGAGCGGTGTGCGGCGATCTGCTCCGAGATGTCGTCGCCCTCGGGGGTGAAGGGCAGGGGCGGGAATGGGCCCGCCACCGCGATGCACGACGAGAAGGTGTCGGCGTCCTTCAGCACCGTCGTGGCTTCGTCGAAGCCGGTGATGGCCAGCACCCCGTAGTTCGGCTCCTTGACGATCGGACACTTGCTGCGCAGGTGGTCGAAGTAGGGGTGCGGATCGGGAACCAGGGACTGATCGGTGAAGTAGTCGACGGTATCGAAGTCGGCGGTCATGTCGAGTGGGTTCCTTCCAAGGGCCTGACGGAGGCGGCGCAACGCGGACTGAAATGCTGAGCGCATGCTTAGCATGGCGTAGGGTCGCGCCGAAGGTCAAGGACGCCGGGCCGCGCGGCTACGATTCGCGGATCGGATCTGGCAATCGAAGGTGAGTAGGGCATGACGTCTCCGCGGAGGATCGGTGCACCCGACGCCAAGAACCGCGTCGTGTTGCTCGACGCCGCGGAGCAGCTGATGATCGCCGAGGGTTATGCCGCGGTGACGTCTCGCCGGGTCGCCGAGCAGGCCCAGCTCAAACCCCAACTGGTGCACTACTACTTCCGCACGATGGACGACTTGTTCCTCGCGGTGTTCCGGCGCAGAGCCGAACAGGGGTTGGCCGCCCAGGCGCGAGCGCTCGAGTCGCCGCAGCCGCTGTGGTCGCTGTGGCGCTTCATGACCGACCCGTCGGCCACCCGGTTGACGCTGGAGTTCATGGGGCTGGCCAACCACCGCAAGGCCCTCCACGCCGAGATCGCGCACTACGCGCGGCGGGCGCGCGAAGAGCAGACCAAGGCCCTGACGACCGTCCTGACGCGCTACGGGATCGACATGTCGCACGTCCCGGCCGTGGTGTGGACGTTCTTCGCGACCGGTGCATCTCAGGTGTTGGTCTTCGAGCGCAGCCTCGGAATGTCGGTGGGGCACCCGGAGATCCTGAAATTCATCGAGGACCAGATCCGTGCCCTGGAGGGCGAGCCCGCGCCCGTCGACGAGGCCGATTCACCAATTCCGGATTGAGCAGAGCGCGCCCCTGGAGCCTTGGTTGGTCGCCACCACCCGGCCGTCGACCGCGAGCACGCAGTGGAAGTTCGGACGTTGCGGCGAGTCCAGGCTGCCGACCGTCACCATCGCCCATTCGTCGGGGTCGGCGAGCTGCACGTCCATGGTCCACACCTGGTTCGGCCCCGTGTCGGCGTTCGCACTCGGGCTGAAGGCGTAGGGATTGTGGCTGTACGCGGCGAAGTTCGGTGGGTCGACGTCACGGTAGTAGAGCTGCGCGTTGCGAAACGGTTGCTCGGAGAAGACGGTGTACTTGACGTTGTGAAGCGGCGGCGCGACGCCGGTGTCGTCGTCGGCGGTAGCGGACGGAAGACCCGTCGCTAGGCCACCGAGCACGAGTGCCGCGGCGGGTATGACCCTGCCCAGTCGACGAAGTCGCAACGGAAACGTCATTTACGAATCCTAGAACCATGTTCGCTGCGCGGGGACGCGAATAGCACCTTCACCGTTGCGCGAATGTCGAACCGTGCCGTCGGTTAGCGCCCGGACCGTGGACGCAGACGAAGCGGCAATCGTGAAAGTCTTGACCCGATACGCCACCGGCATCGACCGGTGCGACTGGGCATTGTTCCGATCGTGTTGGACCGACGAGGTCGACCTCGACTACGGCGAGGTCGGACACTTCACCGACCCGGATGCGTTGACGCAGTTGTTCTCCCAGCTGCACGATCCCATGGGGCCGACTTATCACCGGCTCTCCAACTTCGTCATCGACGTCGACGGCGACACCGCCAGCGCGCGCACCTACGTCCACGCGGTGCTGATGCTGACACCCGCCGACGACGCCAACTGGGTCGAAGCGGTCGGCCACTACGACGACGAGCTGGTGCGAACCGACGATGGGTGGCGCATCTCGAGCCGCGTAGCCAAGACTCCCCGGATCACCACGGGGGGAGCCCGGGCGGCGGCTGCCGCGGACGCGGGAATCCCACATGACTGAGTTCGCCGAGAAGTATGGGCGGTGGGCGCTCGTCGCGGGGGCCTCGGAGGGAATCGGCGCCTGCCTGGCCGACGAGCTCGGCCGGCGCGGCCTCAACCTCGTCCTCGTCGCTCGCAACGGCGCACTGCTCGAACGGGTCGCAGCGACCGCTCGCGCGCGACACGGTGTCGAGGTCCGTCCGGTGGTGTTGGACCTGACGGTTCCCGACGTGGGGGAGCGGCTCGCCGCCTCGACCGCGGACCTCGAGGTGGGCCTAGTCATCTACAACGCGGGTGCCTCGGACCGTACGACGACGTTCCTGGAGAACGAGTTGGCGTACTCGCTCAAGCAGCTCGAATTGGATTGCCTCGGCCCGGTCGTGCTCGCGAAGCACTTCGGTACCGCGATGCGCGACCGCGGGCGCGGTGGCATCGTGCTGGTCGCATCGCTGGCCTGCCTGGCTGGTGCTGCGACGCTGGCGATGTATTCAGCGGTGAAGGCCTTTCAACACACCTTTGCCGAGGGACTCTGGGCCGAGTTGCGCCCACATGGGGTCGACGTGTGCTGCACCCCGCTGGGCATGACCTTCACGCCGGCCTTGCAGCGGATGGGGATCGAGTACGACCCCAATGCGCAGATGCTGTCCGAGGACGTCGCCCGCGAGATCGTCGAGAACATCGGCGATGGCCCCGTTCACGTCGTCGGCGAGCAGAACCGCGCCGTCGCCTCGCAGGTCTGGACCATCGACCGGCGCGCTCTCGTGGAGCTGATGAGCGCTGCCTCGGT
>JAHFVB010000351.1 GCA_023264755.1 Mycobacterium sp.
CAATGATCCGTGCGCAGTTTCGTCGGATCGGACCACGTGACGTGAACGGGGACGTCGTCGGCCCACGGCTGTCGCGTCACCATGTCGGCCACCCGCACGAACCCGCGCTCGAACTCACCGGTGGCGGCATCGACGAGCCGATACTGCTGGGTCTGCCGGTGAATGGGCTGCGCGTCCAGTAGCACCACCCGCACCTCTCCGGGTTCGAAACCGCAGCGCTCCTGCATCGCGGCGATCAGCTGTTCGTTGTGCATGTGGCCGTCGCCGAAGTTCCAGCCCACGGCGGTACTGCAGAGCCGTTCGCCCTCGGTGATGACGTAGTCGGCCTCGTCACCGTCTGCCATCGCGCGATGTACGAGCGTGAACAGCGCCCGGCCGTGGGTGTTCATCGCGCGGAACGCGTAGCCGGTGTGCAGCATGACCAGCGCCTGCTCGGCCCCGCCGTAGAAGCGCTCCACCTGAGACTGCGGCATGCTGGCGATCGCGACCAGGCCCGCCTTGATCTTCTCCTCGGCCGACGGCTTCATGCACCACTGGGTGGTATCCCAGTTGCCCGCGTAATAGCGCATACCCGGCAGGAAGGAGATCTTGCGCGGGAAGAGGTTGCCCAGCACGACGATTCCCGCGACGACGACGAACAAGGCGATCGGCAGGGGGCTGGTCATGTCCCCGAGGCCGACGTGGGCGTGCCCGACGAACAGGGTCAGCACGCAGAAGATCATGAACACGTTCCATTCCAACGGCACGCCCATCGGGATGGCGCTGAGAATGCCGAGGTGGAAGATCACCATCACCGTCGCGGCGATCGCGGTCGGCCAGCCGCCGTGCGAGAAGAGCAGAGCCAGCGGTACCAGCAGCTCGACCGCGGTGCTGAAGTGCGCGGCGATGCGCGCCAGCCGTCCGGGCCGCAGGTCGTCGGGGAACTTCTCGAAGAACTTGCGCTTGAGTGCTTGCGGGCGCACCACCGGACTGTTGGACAGCATCGTCGAGATGACGAACGGGAAGTGCTTGTTGAGCTTGGACGTCGCCGCACCCATCCAGATCACCAGGCACACCAGCTTCAGTCCGATGATCACGTCCACGCCGTTGAAGAGGAACGCCACCGTCAACGACCCGTACACCTCGCCCCTGGCGGCCAGGAAGATCACCTTGTCCCGCAGCCCCAGCACCGCGAGCAACCCCAGCACCGCCCAGCTCTGCCACGTCGGAAGCAACCCGACGGTGGTGCTCAGCGCCGGTACCGGTCCGGTGCCGTTCGAACACAGCGCGACCACGAGCGTCACCAGCAGCGCCGCGTACAGCAGCACGTCGACCGGGGTGCGCTCGGTCCCCTTCGTCAGCGGCACCCGGTTGGGCCATGGCGGCAGCCGAATCGTCTTGGGCCGCAACCAGTACAGGATCGAACCGATCGGCGGGAAGAATCTGTTGTTGAGCGGCCCGAACCCGCAACCAAGGCCGACCACCTCGAACAGCATCGTGTAGAACACGACCTTCTGGAAGACGATGGGTTCGGTGTACCAGTGTGTGACATCGGTGAACCCGTCGATTCCCCGCGTTCCGAGCACGATGAGCCAGCCGCCCAGGATGTAGAGCCCGATCTTGAGGACGTAGAACAGGTGCAAGGCGACCGGCGTGCCGAAGCCCACCTCGGCCCAGTGCGCGGCCAGCGGGCGGATCCGCTCGGACCGGCTGCCCTTGATCCATTCCGGGAAGTCGACCTCAGGAGTGTCCTGTTTGAGAAAACCCATGCGGGCAGATTAGAACGTGTTCTAACTTCGTCAACCCCGATTGTGCAGTTTCCTACGCACCCATCCACGGCTTGCCGCTTGAGTTGACCGACGCCACGCGCGCGTCGCGACCAGAGGCGTCAGGCGCCTTCCTTCACTGGCGGACGGAAGAAGATCACCAGCTGGCCGATGCCCCCGGCCAGCCCCAGCACGACGGCGATCAGCAGGCCAACCCAGCCGCGCAGGTAGTGGCTCAGCGCGGTGCCGTGGAACAGCAGGTGGTCCAGGCTCAGCCGGCCCGCTCCCGTCCCGGCCAGTGCGACGGCGGCCACGGCCAGGATCAGGTTGTACTCCCAACCCTCCTTGACGATGAAGAAGCCGTTCTTGCGGTGCACCGTCCAGGCTGCGACGAACATCAACGCCACGAACCCCGCCGCCGGGATCGGCGTCAGCAGGCCGAGCGCCAGGCCCAGGCCTGCGGCCACCTCGGTCGTGGCCGCGACCCTGGCGTGGAACATGCCCGGCCGCATCCCGATGCTGTCGAACCAGCCGGCGGTGCCGGCCAATCCGCCCTTGCCGAAGAACTTGTTGTAGCCGTGTGCAGCCATCGTCAGGCCGAGCACGACGCGAAGCAGAAGGATGGCGAAATCGTAGGCAGTCACGCAACAAGACCTAGGCCATCTGTCACGCCGCTGCCTAGCGCGAACCGGGTAAACGCGTTGCCCCTGTACCGCGGTCGCGGCACCCGAGGGGCGCGTGCGCGCCGTCGGCATCGCCGCGCCGCACGGCGGAATGGCCGCGCCGCAGGGCGGAATGGCCCCCGCTCGTGCGTTAGGCCGAGCCCGGGGAGCCCAAGGCGGCCTCCAGGCGCGCCACGTAGGCGTCCAGTCCTCCGGGTCCGCCCAGGGCCGAGTCCGCGGCATGCACCCCGATGGTGACGGTGTCGCCGACGCCGACGACCACGTGCGTCAGCCCCATCATCGGGGACAACCCCGCGAACGCCGCGGCCACCGACACCGGCGCACCACCGAACGCGAAGTCCGCCGCCCCGCAGTTCACACTGGACACCACGGTGTTGCCGGTCACTGCGGCCAGCCGCACGTATGGGTCGAATTGATTTATCCCCCAACGCAACAACGGCGCGGGAGTGGCGGCGAAGGCCAACTCGGAGGCGCGCATCGCGGGATGCGCCAGCCGTTCGCGGCGAGCGTCGATGTCGGCGGCGATCCGGTCGGCCCGCTCGGCCCGGGGCACCTGTGGATGAAGCCCCACCCCCGCGGTGCCGAAGTGGTTGTACGCCCGGCGCGGCAACGGCTTGGCGATCATCAGTTCGGCGCCCAGCGTCTCGGGGTCCTCGCCGAGCTCGGCGAGCTGCCCGGCGAGTGCCTCGGCGATCCCGGCAAGCGCTGCGACGGTGACCGTGGGCCGCGACAACTGGGGCAGCGGGCGGACGACGGTGCGAAGGCCTCGCTCACCCGCCGGTCGCGTGTTGGTCCGCAGCACCGGGCATGCGGCTGCGGGCGGAGGAACCAGGCCCGCTGCGGTGTCGGCGACCAGCCGACGATGGGCGCGCGCGGCCCGAAGGCCGAGCCACGGCAATTGCCTCGGGCCGACCCGTGCCGGCACGACCTCGGGCATCGCACCGTCGCGGCCGAACATCAGCGCTGCCGACCCCGATGTCCGCCCGCCCCCTCCGAGGGCATGGGAGATCTGCAAGACCGCGACGGCGCCGGGGCCGGCCGCACCGGGCACCCCGTCGACGGCCGGGAAGACGTGCAGTCGCCAGGCCGCGGTCTGCGCGTCAAGTTGGTCGTCGATCAGTCCCGCGACGGCGGCCAGGCAGCCGGCCCAGCTGGCGTCCGCGAGTTCGTGAACCACGAATTGGGTTGGGTCCACTCCGCACTGGCTCCAGACGGGATAGGGCCAGCCGCCGCGGTCGTCGACTCGGACGCTCAGTTCCGGGCACCCGGCGGCGCACGCCATGGCCGCCTCCAGCGCCTGGTCCAGGTCGGCCGGCACGCCTGCGAATCCGAAGAGCAGGAAGGTGTCGTTGGGAATCTTGGCCGACGTCCAGAACGCCTGCGCATCGACGGCGGTCAGTCGATGCGTGGACACCCGCCAAGGTTAGGCTCCCGGGATGCTTCCACCGGCAAGTGGCAACGGGACGGTGCTCGTCACGGGCGCCTCCTCGGGTATCGGCGAGCAACTGGCCCGGGAGTTCGCCGGCCGCGGTCGGCACGTGGTCCTGGTGGCGCGGCGAGCCGAGAAGCTCGAGGCGCTGGCTGCGGAGCTGGGGCCCGCGGCCGACGTGCTGGCCGCCGATCTATCCGACCCCGCCGCGCGGGCCGCGCTCCCCGGCCGGGTGGCCGAGCTCGGACTCGTCGTCGACGTGCTGGTCAACAACGCCGGGTTGAGCACGTCCGGGCCGGTCTCCGCATCCGATCCCGACGCCGAGCTCAACCTCGTCGAGGTCGACGTGGCCGCCGTCGTCGACGCGTGCAGTCGGTTCCTGCCCGGCATGGTCTCCCGCGGTCGGGGCGCGGTACTCAACGTCGCCTCGGTCGGGGCGTTCGGTCCGCTGCCGGGGCAGGCCGCTTACGGGGCCGCAAAGGCCTTCGTGCTGTCCTACACCGCGGCCATCGGCGAGGAACTCCGTGGCACCGGCGTCGTCGCCGCGGCGCTGTGCCCTGGGCCAGTCAGTACCGAATTCGGCCAGAAGGCCGGCATTTCGGATGCGGACGCCGCAGCGGCCCTGCCCAAGGCGATGTGGGTGGATGCCGCCGTCGTGGCCAAGGCCGCCGTCGACGGACTCGCTGCGGGCCGGACGGTGATCGTGCCCGGCCTGCTCAACAGGATCGGAGCGGCGGCTTACCAGCACCTGCCGCGCCGCCTGCTGCTGCCCATCCTGTCGCGCAGCCATCCGGCGCTGAAGAAGCGCTAGCCCCCGCGACTCCCCTTCCCGCCGCACCCCTTCCGCCGAACGTGGGTGACCACCACGCCGCAGCGCGCTTGGGCGGGGATCAAGTCCGCACTCGGCCAGGGGGCCGAGCCCACCCTCGTCCGGGCCGCCCCACTGAGCCCACCCTCGGCCAGGGGGCCGAGCCCACCCTCGTCAGGGCCGCCCGATGAAGTCCAGGATCCGTTCGGCGACGACTTCCGGTTGCTCGAGCTGAAGGAAGTGACCCGCCCCCTCGATCACCGCAAAGTCGCTGCCTGCGGGCAGCACGGCGGGCACCCGATCGGCGAGTTTGGCGCCCATGGCCCCGTCGGTGGCGCCGTGCAGATACAGCGTCGGGGTCACGAGTTCGGACTTGGTCCAACGACTTTGGAGTGCCGCGTAGCGCTCGGGCGGTGTGGCGACCGAGAATGCCGCGCGGTAGTACCCGAGGGCCGCCGCCCAGTTGACGGGCGAACCGATGGCGGCCCGAACGTGGTGCAGGTCCTGGTCCGCCGGGTAGCCGGGCGACCAGCGGCGCCACAGCAGCGGCAGCACCCACGATGCGGATCGTTCTGGCAGCCAAGGCAATTGGAAGTAGGTGACATACCAGCTGCGCAGCAGCTGCGCGGGCATCAGGGCGGCCAGCGAGCGCCGCACACCCACGCCGCGCTGCGGCCAGAAGGCGCGCGTCGGCGGCACCGACATCACCACGGTCTTGCCGAAGGGCCCGTCCGGCAGGGTCGCGAGCCCGGCGGCCGCCATGGCGCCCCAGTCGTGCCCGATCACGACGTCTCGGCCCGTGGGCCCGGCCGCGTCGAGCACTCTCAGCGCGTCGTCCGCGAGCGCGCCGACGTGATAGCTCCCCTCCGCGGATGGGGTCGACGGCGCGTAGCCGCGCTGGAACGGTGCCACCACCCGCCAGCCCGCCGCGGCCAGCAGGGGCG
>JAHFVB010000038.1 GCA_023264755.1 Mycobacterium sp.
GGAGGACACCACGGCCTTGCCCTCCTCGTGCACCTGCATCATCAGCTTGGTGGCTTCGGGCTCGCTATAGCCGAAGAGCTTCTGGAACACGTAGGTCACGTACGACATCAAATTCACCGGGTCGTCCCAGACGATGGTCACCCAGGGACTGTCCGTCGCGTCGGCGGTGGCCACCGAACGCTCTTCACGGGTTCCCGGACGGGTCCGCGCTGGGGTAACCATGTGGCCAGAATAGTCGGGACTTCCCACGCAACGCGAACGGCTACGGTTGCCAGTGTGACCACCGACGATCGCTTGCGCGGGGAGTATGCCAGCACGGCACTACTCACCGACAAGTACGAACTGACGATGCTCGCCGCCGCCCTGCGCGACGGCACCGCCCACCGGTCGAGCACGTTCGAGGTCTTCGCCCGCCGACTACCGGACGGACGCCGGTACGGAGTCGTGGCGGGCACCGATCGGTTCGTGGATGCGTTGGCGCAGTTCAGGTTCGATGACACCGCACTGGCCACCCTGGACGACTTCCTGGATCCGGCCACCATGGCGTTCCTGGCGGACTACCGGTTCGGCGGCGACGTCGACGGATACGCAGAGGGCGAGCTCTACTTTCCCGGCTCCCCGGTGCTGTCGGTACGCGGCACGTTCGCCGAGTGCGTCATCCTCGAGACGCTGGCACTGTCGATCTTCAACCACGACAGCGCGATCGCCTCGGCGGCGGCCCGAATGGTGAGCGCGGCCCAAGGGCGGACCTTGATCGAAATGGGTTCGCGCCGCACCCACGAACGCGCCGCGGTCGCGGCGTCTCGGGCCGCCTACCTGGCCGGCTTCTCGGGCACGTCGAACCTCGAGGCGCAGCGCCGCTACGGGGTGCCCGCCCTCGGCACCAGCGCACACGCCTTCACCCTGCTGCACGCCACGGCGGACGGCCCGGACGAGCCCGCCGCCTTCCGCGCTCAGGTCGCCGCACTCGGAGCGGGCACGACGCTGCTCGTCGACACCTACGACATCACCACCGGCGTGGCCAACGCCGTGGCGGCCGCCGGGCCCGAACTCGGTGCGGTCCGCATCGACTCCGGCGACCTGACCGTGCTGGTCCACCAGGTCCGCGCCCAACTCGACGCCCTCGGTGCGACGAATACGAAGATCGTCGTCTCGAGTGACCTGGACGAGTTCTCCATCGCCACGCTGGGCGCCGCACCCGTCGACAGCTACGGGGTCGGCACGTCGCTGGTCACCGGGTCCGGTGCACCGACGGCGGGCATGGTCTACAAGCTGGTCGAAGTCGACGGCATCCCCGTCGAGAAGCGCAGCAGCCACAAGGAGTCGCAGGGCGGCCGCAAACAGGGCAGCCGGCTGGCCAAGCCGACGGGAACGGTGGTCGAGGAAGTCGTCCACCCATTCGACCAGCCCCCCGCCGAATCGAATGGGCTCGTCGTCCGAGCCCTGACGGTGCCGCTGGTTCGGGCCGGCTCGGCGGTCGCCGAATTCGACATGGCCACCGCCCGCCGACGGGTCTCCGATGGTCTGCAGAGCCTGCCGTGGGACGGGTTGAAGCTGTCGCGCGGCGAGCCGGCCATCCGCACCCGCATGGTTGCGCCCACCAGGAGCAGCTGACATCGCCATCGCCGCACCCGGCCCAGTCGACATCGCCCACCGGCCGGCGACCGCCCGCCCCGCGCGGCGGTCCACCGTCGCGCCACCGCTCGAAGGCGGCCACGGTGGCCGGTAAGTCCAGTGCCGCCCCGAGCGTCACCCAGCTGCTCGCCGCCGCCGTCACGGCGCTCGGCGGCACCGAACGAAGTGGCCAAGTCCAGATGGCCGAAGCCGTCGAGCACGCCTTCGAAAGCGGCGAGCACCTCGCCGTTCAAGCAGGCACCGGCACCGGCAAGTCACTGGCCTACCTGGTGCCCTCCATCGCACGCGCCATCGTCACCCATCGGCCGGTGGTGGTGTCCACCGCGACCATCGCGCTGCAGCGCCAACTGGTCGACCGGGATCTCCCCCGTCTGGCCGACGCACTGGCTCCGAATCTCCCCCGCCGGCCGGATTTCGCGCTACTCAAGGGGCGCGGTAACTACCTGTGCCTCAACAAGATTCACAACGGGGCCAGTGAAGAGCCGGCGGACGCCTCACAGGAGGAGCTCTTCGACGCCGTGGCGTCGACGGCGCTCGGCCGCGACGTGAAACGGCTCACCGAATGGGCGTCGGACACCGAAACCGGCGACCGCGACGAGGTCGTGCCCGGGGTGGCGGACCGGGCGTGGGGCCAGGTCAGCGTGTCGGCCCGCGAATGCCTCGGCGCCAGCCGATGCTCGTACGGCACCGACTGCTTCGCCGAACGCGCCAAGAGCCGTGCCGGCAGCGCGGACATCGTGGTCACCAACCACGCCCTGCTCGCGATCGACGCGAGCTCGGACATCAACGTCTTGCCCGAGCACGACCTGCTCGTCGTCGACGAGGCGCACGAACTGGTCGACCGGGTCACCAGTGTGGCCACCGGCGAGCTATCGGCCACCTCACTCGGCGCCGCCCAGCGTCGCGTGGGCAGACTCGTCGAACCCGAACTCGCAGAACGTCTGGAGGCCGCGGTCACCAACTTCACGTCGGCGATTCACGAGGCCGAACCGGGCCGCATCGACACCCTCGACGACGAACTGGCCACGTACCTGGCCGCGCTGCGCGACGGCGCCGACCGCATCCGCTCGGCCATCGACACCGGTCCCACCGACCCGAAGGCGGCCGCCGCGCGCAACGAGGCCGTCACCGCGCTGCTGGACGTCAGCGACACGGCCAACCGGGTGCTCACGTCGTTCGGCCCCGCGATTCCCGACCGCAACGAGGTGGTGTGGCTCGACCATGACGAGCAGCGGGGCCGTGGTTCGGCACCGCGCGCGGTGCTGCGGGTGGCTCCGCTCTCGGTATCGAACATCTTGCGCGGCAGGGTGTTCGAACGTTCCACGGTGGTCCTCACGTCGGCCACCCTGGCCATCGGCGGGACGTTCGACGCGATGGCGCGGTCGTGGGGACTCACCGTCGGGACCGAGCCCGACGCAGCCCCGGGCTGGCGCGGGATCGACGTCGGCTCACCGTTCGCGCATGCCAAGTCGGGCATCCTCTACGTCGCCGCTCAGCTCCCGCCACCAGGTCGCGACGGCACGGGATCGACCGAGCAACTCGACGAGATCGAGGGGCTCATCAACGCCGCGGGCGGGCGGACCCTCGGACTGTTCTCGTCGATGCGCGCCGCGCGGGCGGCCGCCGAGGTGATGCGCGACCGGCTCGACACGCCCGTGCTGTGCCAGGGCGAGGACACGACGTCGGCGCTGGTCCGCCGCTTCGCCGCCGACGAGGCCACGTCGTTGTTCGGGACGCTGTCGCTGTGGCAGGGCGTGGACGTGCCCGGCCCATCGCTGTCTCTGGTGATCATCGACCGCATTCCCTTCCCCCGTCCCGACGATCCGCTGATCACCGCCCGACAACGGGCGATCGCCGCGCGGGGCGGCAACGGGTTCATGGCGGTGGCCGCCAGCCACGCCGCGCTGCTGCTCGCCCAGGGTGCCGGCCGACTGCTACGAGGCGTCGACGACCGGGGTGTCGTCGCCGTGCTCGATTCGCGGATGGCCACCGCGCGCTACGCCGGCTTCCTTCGCGCCTCGCTGCCGCCGTTCTGGTCGACGACGGACTCCGGCCAGGTCCGAAAGGCGTTGGAGCGGCTGCGATCGAGTTGACGTTCGGATGACGGCATCCGGGGACTGCGGAGTGACCGGCTCAGTACGATCGAACGAAATTGCCGAAGGGGGGCGTGATGCGTTCGAGCCCATGCACGCGCACGACCGACCCGTCCGGTTCCGCGCGCCGTTCCGAAGCCTGCTACTGAGCATGCGCGGCAAGCTCGGCATCGCCATCGCGGTGGGTACCGCACTCCTCTGCTCGGCGTGCGCGACGACCATTGCGGGCCGCCCCGTCTCGATATTCGCCGACCCGTTCAGCGTGGCGGGAATGCGTGCGGTCAACGGCGACACCGGATTGCGGCCCAACGCGCCCGCCCCTTCCCGCGTCGTCATCGGCACTGATGGCGGCGCCGTCGACGAGCTCGCCCGCAGCGCCGTCAGTGACATCGAGCAGTTTTGGGGAGCGGCGTGGGGCGCGACGTTCCACGGCGCCTTCACGCCCGTCGCACGCGTGGTGTCGTGGGATTCCAATGGCAAGAACGGTGAATTCTGCGGCGGCGACACGGTGGGCCTGGTCGACGCCGGCTACTGCGTCGACGAGAACACCATCGGCTGGGACCGCGGTGTGCTGCTGCCGTCCTTGCGCGAAGCCAACGGGGACATGGCAGTCAGCATGGTGCTGGCCCACGAATACGGCCACGCGATACAGCGGCAGGCCGGCATCGCGAACGAGCAGACCCCGACGCTGGTCTCCGAGCAACAGGCGGACTGTCTGGCCGGGGTCTACCTGCGCTGGGTGGCCGAGGGCAACTCGCCGCGGTTCACGCTCAGCACGGGCGACGGGCTGAACAATCTGCTTGCCGCGATGATCGCGTTCCGCGACCCGCTGCTGGGCGAGGACGACACGGCGGCCGTCGAGAACCCGCATGGCTCGGCGTTCGAACGGGTCTCCGCGTTCCAGTTCGGCTTCACCGAAGGCGCGTCGTCGTGTGCTGCGATCGACCAGAAGGAGATCGAGCAACGCCGCGGCGAACTCCCCGTCCTGCTGCGCGAAAGCGAGTCCGGCGACGTCCGGATCACCGAGCAGTCCGTGCGCGCCATCGTGGCCGCGGCGGCCGCCGCGTTCCCGCTGCCGCATCCACCGGCACTCGACTTCACCTCCACCGCCCCGAACTGTGTCGACTCGCACAGCCAAGCCCCCGCGGTGTACTGCCCGGCCCTCGACGCCATCCTGGTCGACCTGCCCGCGCTGCAGAAGCTGGGCTCCCGCCCCCACCCCGGCGAGCAGGGACTGGCCACCGGAGACAACACCGGCTTCTCGGTCGTGGTGTCGCGCTACATGATGGCGCTGCAGCGGCAGCGCGGCAGCCCGCTGGACAACGCCGTGACCGCCCTGCGCACCGCCTGCCTCACCGGAGTGGCGACGGCCAAGCTCTCCACGGGAATCTCCCGGCCCGACGACACCACCATCGTGCTGACCGCGGGTGATCTCGACGAGGCCGTCTCCGGCCTCCTGGTCAACGGCTACGCCGCAAGTGACGTCAACGGCGCCACGGTGCCGGCGGGCTTCTCCCGAATCGATGCGTTTCGCATCGGCGTGCTCGGCAACGAGGAACGCTGTTTCAAGCGCTTCAGCTGAGCCCAACCCTGCGATGTGTGGAGTTTGAGCGCCGCTCAAACTCCACACGTCGCGGTCAGACGACCTTGGTCTGGCCGTAGTAGGCCAGGATGGCGTCCGAGGACGCCGTCGAACGGGTCAGGAACGCATACGACCGGATGAACGACTGCCCGACGCAACCGTCGATCTTGACGTGGAAGTTGCTGATCATCACCCACGGGTCGAAGCCCTCGTACTGCTTCTTGGTGACCGGAACGATGTTGATGAGGCCGGGTTTCAGGCCGATCGTGACGCCGCCCGTGACGGGGGTCGAGACGACCGGAATCAGCCCCTCCGGCAGCGGCGACCCCGCGTCCACGCCGGCCAGTCCCAGGGACGGGGTGATGCCCATGGTGCCGGTCAGTGCGACGCCGTTCGACGTGCTCATGTCGATGCCGCACCCGATCTGGTAACCGACCTCCATCGTTCCGCGGGGCGTCTCGGGGTCGTCGGGTCCGCGCAGGGTGCCGTTGAAGGTTCCGCCGACGACGTACTCCCGCGACGAGAGCGCCGTCGTCAGCGGGGCATTCGCCAGTTGCGTCTCGTCTTTCGCGGACAGTGTCAACGTCCAGCCGTCGGGCGTGTCGGTGTGCTGCGGCGGAGTGGACACGACGCGACCGTCGTCGGGTGGGGCCGCTTCAGCCGCGACGGGCTCCACGGCCGGCGCCGCGGCGGGGTCGGCCCAGGCGGTCGGGCCGCTCAGCGCGCCCACGACGGCGCACACCCAGAGCAGCGCGACACCGCGAGTCGGCATGACGGAACCCCCTAGCGTGTCGATCCTGCCGAACATAACCCGCGGCAGCGCACGCTCCGGGTAGCCGCCTCCGCAGCCAAATGTTGCGAAACGGCGTCAATCAGCCGGCGGGAAAGCGCAGTACGTAGCCGGCCTCCAGCGCCACCCACAGCGCACCGTCGGGACCGATGGCCAGTCCGTGCGGCTCGCTACCTGCGGGAAGATCGATGACGTCGACCTCACCGTCGGCGCTCACCCGGGCCAGCTGGTCGGCTCCCCAGAGGCTGACCCACACCCCGCCGGTCGGGGCTGCGATCACGGCGTGCGGCTGGCCCGGCAGGTCGAGTTCCTGGATGGCGTCGTTCAGCGGGATTCGACCGAGCCGCTCCGAGCGGTGTTCGGTGAACCACACCGCGTCGTCGTGGGTCGCGGCGATGCCGACCGGCCCGGAGTTCGGCGTCGGTACGGTCCGCAGCGTGACGTCGCCAGACGGGCTCAACCGGCCGATCGCGTTGGCCTGGTTCAACGTGAACCACAGCGCACCGTCGGGCCCCGCAGCGATCATGCCCGGCCGGCCCCTCACGACCGCCTCCGCGGAGACCACGCCCTCGACGGTGATCCGCCCGATGGTGCCAGTACCCGTTGTGGTGAACCAGAGCGCCTCACCAGGACCGGAGACGATACCGAAAGGCTCACTGCCACTGGGTAATTCGAATTCAGTCAGCGCCCCGTCGGTAGCGATCCGGCCGATCCGATCGTCGCCGGCGCGGGTGAACCACAGCGCACCGTCGGGCCCAGCGGCGATCAGCGATGGCTTCGCGTCAGTGGCGACGGGAAATACCCGCAGCGCCCCTTCTGGGCTCACCCGAGCGATCGCCCCACCATGGACGAGGGTGACCCACATTGCGCCGTCTGACCCCGCCGCCAGCGCGTAGGGGCCGCCGTCGATGGCGACTTCGAGGAGGCCACTCACGCGAGCGTGACCAGGCCCAACTCGTTGTGGCCGGCCAGCAGCGGGTGGCATGGCAGCACCCGCACGGTGTATCCGACCGGGCCCGCCACCGGCAGCGGCGTGGTCGTCGAGAACACGTCGCTGCCGCCCTCGGCGGTCCCGGTGTGCGCCATCGGCACGGTCTGCGGGTTCACCAGCGCATCGCCGGCGTCCACCCGGCCCAGCACCGCCTCCACCACCACCTCGTCGGGACGAAGTCCGGCCAACTGAACCGTCGCGGTGAGCGTCAACTCCGAGCCCAGCAGCGGCGTGTCCGGCAACCCGTAGCTGTCGACGTCGGTGATCAGGATCCTCGGCCACACGGCGCGGGCCCGTTCGCAGTATTCGGCGAACTGGCGGGCGGCCCCGAACGGCACTCCGTCGACCGGCTCGATGGTGCGGTGCAACGACTGCGCGGCCGGCACGTAGTACTGCTCGGTGTAGTCCCGCACCATCCGCGAGGCCAGCACCTTGGGGCCGAGTACCTGCAACGTGTGACGCACCAGTTCCACCCAGCGCCGTGGCACGCCAGCCTCGTCCCGCTCGTAGAACTTGGGCACCACCGACTGCTCGAGCAGTTGGTACAGCGCCGCGGCCTCGAGGTCGTCGCGGCGGGACTCGTCGGCCAGCCCCTCGGCCGTCGGGATCTCCCAACCGTTCTCGCCGTCGTACCACTCGTCCCACCATCCGTCGCGGATCGACAGGTTGAGCCCGCCGTTGAGCGCGCTCTTCATGCCCGACGTTCCGCACGCTTCCAGCGGCCGGAGCGGATTGTTGAGCCAGACGTCGCAGCCCCAGTACAAGAGCCGCGCCATGGACATGTCGTAATCGGGCAGGAACGCGATGCGGTGGCGGACCTCGGGCCGGTCGGCGAACCGGACGATCTGCTGAATCAGGGCCTTGCCGCCGTCGTCGGCGGGGTGCGACTTGCCCGCCACGATGAGCTGCAAAGGGCGTTGCTCGTCCAGCAGCAGTCGCTCCAACCGTTCCGGGTCACGCAGCATCAACGTCAGTCGCTTGTAGGTAGGCACCCGGCGCGCGAATCCGATGGTCAGGACATTCGGGTCGAAAGCGGTTGCGATCCAACCGAGTTCTGCGTCAGAGGCTCCGCGCTCCAGCCAGGAGCGGCGCACCCTGGCGCGGACGTCGGCGACCAGGAGCTCGCGCAGCTGCGAACGGATCCACCACAGGTGGCCCGGCTCGACCTGCTGCAGGCGCTGCCAGGTATCGGGTTCGCTGAGCGTCTCGAATTGATCCTCACCGACCAGTTCGCGGGCCAGCTGGATCCATTGCGGCGCCGCCCAGGTGGGCGCGTGCACGCCGTTGGTGATCGACCCGATCGGCACCTCCGCCTGGTCGAAGCCCGGCCACAGGTCGTTGAACATCCCGCGGGACACCTGGCCGTGCAGCCGCGACACCCCGTTGTGGCGTTGCGCGAGCCGCATCCCCATGTGCGCCATGTTGAACTTCGTCGGGTCCTGCTCCGCGCCGAACGCGACGATGCGGTCCAACGGAACTCCGGGGACCAGCCGCGACGTCGCCTCCGGCGAGGCATCCGGGTCGCCCCCGAAGTAGCGCTGGACCAGCTCGACCGGAAAGCGGTCGATGCCGGCCGGCACCGGGGTATGCGTGGTGAACACCGTGCTCGAGCGCACCACGGCCAGCGCGGTGTCGAAGTCGAGCCCGCCGTCGGTGACGAGCTCACGGATCCGCTCCACCCCGAGGAAGCCCGCATGGCCCTCGTTCATGTGGAACACCTGCGGCTGCGGCAACCCCTCGACGGCGGTGAACGCACGGATCGCCCGCACTCCGCCGATACCGGCCAGGAGCTCCTGCTTGATGCGGTGTTCCTGGTCGCCGCCGTACAGCCGGTCGGTCACGCCACGTAGCTCGTGTTGGGTTTCGGGCACGTCGGAATCCAAGAGCAGCAACGGAATACGGCCGACCTGGGCGACCCACACCCTGGCGTTGAGTTCACCGGAGTCCGGCATGGCCAGCGATATCAGCACCGGCGCGCCGGATTCGTCGGTGAGCAGCCGCAGCGGCAGTCCCTGCGGATCCAGCGCGGGATAGGTCTCCTGCTGCCACCCGTCGGCCGTCAGCGACTGCCGGAAGTAGCCCGAGCGGTACCACAGCCCGACCGCGATCAGCGGAACGCCCAGATCGGAGGCCGACTTGAGGTGATCGCCGGCCAGAATGCCCAATCCGCCCGAATAGTTCGGCAGCACCTCGGCGACGCCGAACTCCATCGAGAAGTAGGCGATCCCGGTCGGCCACCGGGCAGGCTCTGCGGTTCCCTCGGCCTGCGCGTCCTGCCGCTCCTGATACCACCTAGGCCGCGTGAGGTAGTCGTCGAGTTCACCGGCCAGCCGATCGAGCCGAGTGAGGAATGACTCATCGGCGGCCAGGCCGTCCAGCCGGGCGGGGCTGACTCCTCCGAGCAGCGCCACCGGATCGGCGCCCACCTGCGCCCACAGTTCGGGGTCGATGCTGGCGAACAGGTCCTGGGTGGGGGTGTCCCACGACCACCGCAGATTCACCGACAGCTGCTCCAGTGCGGCAAGCCGTTCGGGAAGGTGGGCGCGCACGGTGAACCGTCGTAGAGCTTTCATCGGGCCATCACGGGAATTCACCTTACGGACCCATTCTGGAGCGCAGCTCGGCGATTTCCGACCGGCACATCGACCACGGTTGGTTGAGCCGGACACTACGGTGGGTATAGGCGCGACGAGGCTTTGAGGCGTAACGACGACAGCATGCGGTCAGCGAGCCGCGTGCGTGAGGAGCAGGTAGTGGCCGGTCGTATCGAGATCGATGACGTCGCGCCCGTGGTTTCCTACGGGCGATATCCGGCCAAGGCGGTGGTGGGCGAAGTCGTCCCGGTCAGCGCGACGGTCTGGCGGGAGGGCCACGACGCCCTGTCGGCCACCTTGGTCGTGCGCTACCACGGTCAGGCGTATCCCCGGCTGGCCAAGGCGCCGGTGGGCGCGGCCGCGCCCGTGACGGCCGTCCCGATCGACGAGGTGGTGGCTCCACCCAAGGCCCGGCGACCGCAGCTGTTTCCCATGTCACCCGGACGCACTCCGGACGTCCTGCGCGGCCACTTCGTCCCCGATGCGGTCGGACTCTGGACGTACCGGGTCGACGCCTGGGGGGATCCGCTGGCGACGTGGCGCAAGAACGTCACCGCCAAGTTGGAGGCGGGCCAGGGCGAGTCCGAATTGAACAACGACCTCTTGGTGGGCGCGCAGCTGCTCGAACGAGCAGCGACCGGCACGCCACGCCAGGAGCGCCATCCGCTCGTCGAGGCCGCGGCCAGCCTGCGCCGCCCCGGCGATCCGTTCACCCGCGCAGCCGCGGCGCTGGCTCCTGAGTTGACCCGACTGCTGGCTGCCTATCCGTTGCGTGAGTTGGTCACGCGCGGTGAGCAATACGGAGTGTGGGTGGATAGGCCGCTGGCCCGGTTCAGCTCGTGGTACGAACTGTTTCCCCGGTCCACCGGGGGCTGGGACGGTGATGGCCATCCCGTCCACGGGACGTTCGCGACGACCGCGAAGGCCCTGCCGCGGGTCGCCAAGATGGGCTTCGACATCGTCTACCTACCCCCGATCCACCCCATCGGCAAGGTGCATCGCAAGGGCAAGAACAACACCGTGACGGCGGCCCCCGAGGACGTCGGCTCGCCGTGGGCGATCGGAAGTGACGAGGGTGGTCACGACGCGGTGCACCCGCAGCTGGGCACCATCGACGACTTCGACGACTTCGTGGCGGCCGCCCGCGACCAGGGGCTCGAGGTGGCGCTCGACCTGGCGCTGCAGTGCGCACCCGACCATCCGTGGGCCAAGGAACACCCCGAGTGGTTCACGGTGCTGCCCGACGGGACCATTGCCTACGCGGAGAACCCGCCGAAGAAGTACCAGGACATCTATCCGATCAACTTCGACAACGACCCGGCGGGCCTCTACCTCGAGGTGCTGCGGGTGGTGCGGTTCTGGGTGTCGCACGGGGTGAAGGTGTTTCGGGTCGACAACCCGCATACCAAGCCACCGAACTTCTGGGCCTGGCTGATCGGCGAGGTGAAGAACGACGACCCCGACGTCCTGTTCCTGGCGGAGGCGTTCACTCGTCCGGCCCGGCTCTTCGGGTTGGCCAAGTTGGGTTTCACGCAGTCCTACACGTACTTCACCTGGCGCACTGCCAAGTGGGAGCTCATCGAGTTCGGCGAGTCGATCGCCGAACACGCCGACTACGCGCGACAGAACGTGTGGGTCAACACCCCGGACATCCTTCACGAGAGCCTGCAGCAGGGCGGCCCCGGGATGTTCGCCATCCGCGCTGCGATGGCCGCGACGATGAGCCCGGAATGGGGCGTCTACTCCGGCTACGAGTTGTTCGAACACGAAGCCGTCCGGACCGGCAGCGAGGAATACCTGGACTCGGAGAAGTACGAGTTGCGTCCGCGCGACTTCGAGGCCGCTCTGGCCGGTGGGCATTCGCTGGAGCCGTTTCTGACCCGGCTCAACGAGATTCGGCGGGTGCATCCGGCGCTGGGCGAACTGCGGACCATCAAGTTCCACCCCATCGACAACGACGCGCTACTGGCCTACAGCAAGTTCGATCCCATCACCGGCGACTGTGTGCTGGTGATCGTCACGCTCAATGCGTTCGGCCCGGAGGAAGCCACCATTTGGCTCGACATGGCCGCGCTGGGCTTGGAACCCTACGACCGGTTCTGGGTGCGCGACGAGATCACCGGCGACGAATACCAGTGGGGACAAGCCAATTACGTCCGGCTCGACCCGGTCAGATCGGTCGCCCACATCCTGAACATGCCCCAGATTGCACCTGACAAGCGGCTCCCATTGCTGCGGAGGGAAACCACATGACCCGCACCGACATCACGAGCGACCATCTTCGCCCGGACGCCACCGACCTGCGCCGACTACTCGCCGGCGAACATCACGACCCGCACTCGGTGCTGGGCGCGCACGAGTACGGCGACCACACGGTCATTCGCGCCATGCGACCGAATGCGCTCGAGGTGGTGGCGCTCATCGGGACCGAGCGCTATTCGTTCAGCCACGTCGAGGATGCCCTGTTCGCGGTCGCCGTCCCGTTCACCGGGCTCATCGACTACCGACTGGAAGTCAGCTACCCGAGCGGCACCGACACTCCTCACGTGCTCACTGGTGCCGACCCGTATCGCTTCCTGCCCACCTTGGGCGAGGTCGACCTCCATCTGTTCTCCGAGGGCCGCCACGAGCGGCTGTGGGAGGTGCTGGGTGCACACCCACGCACCTACGCCACGGCCGACGGTCCGGTGGATGGCGTTTCCTTCGCCGTCTGGGCACCGAATGCCAAGGGCGTCAGTCTGATCGGCGACTTCAACCATTGGAGCGGCAACGATGCTCCGATGCGCACACTGGGCTCGACCGGGGTGTGGGAGTTGTTCTGGCCCGGCTTTCCCGTCGGAGGCCTGTACAAGTTCCGGGTGCACGGCGCCGACGGAGTGACGACCGAGCGCGCGGATCCGATGGCCTTCGCCACCGAGGTCCCCCCGCTTCGGGCTTCGCGCGTCACCAAGAGCGACTACACCTGGAACGACGGCGACTGGATGACGCAGCGCACGCTGCGCAATCCGGTATTCGATCCGATGAGCACCTACGAAGTACACCTCATGTCGTGGCGGCCGGGACTCAGCTATCGCGAACTGGCAACGGAGCTCACCGATTACGTGGTGGAGCAGGGTTTCACGCACGTCGAGTTGCTGCCCGTGGCCGAGCATCCGTTCGGCGGTTCGTGGGGCTATCAGGTCACCTCGTACTACGCGCCGACGTCCCGGTTGGGCACTCCCGACGACTTCCGCTACCTCGTCGACGCGCTGCACCGGGCGGGCATCGGAGTCATCGTCGACTGGGTTCCCGCGCACTTCCCGAAGGACGCCTGGGCGCTCGGCCGATTCGACGGCACCCCCTGCTACGAGCACTCCGACCCCAAACGCGGTGAGCAACTCGACTGGGGTACTTACGTCTTCGACTTCGGCCGGCCCGAGGTGCGCAACTTCCTGGTGGCCAACGCGCTGTACTGGTTGCAGGAGTTCCACATCGACGGACTCCGGGTGGACGCCGTCGCCTCGATGCTCTACCTCGACTACTCCCGGCCGGCCGACGGGTGGACGCCGAACATCCACGGCGGGCGGGAGAACCTGGAGGCGGTTCAGTTCTTGCAGGAGATGAACGCCACCGTCCACAAGATCAACCCCGGCATCGTGACCATCGCCGAGGAGTCGACGTCGTGGCCCGGCGTCACTCGTCCGACCAACCTTGGTGGGCTTGGCTTTTCGATGAAGTGGAACATGGGCTGGATGAACGACACGCTGGCGTTCATCAGCCGCGACCCCATTCATCGCAGCTACCACCACCATGAGCTGACGTTCTCGCTGCTCTACGCCTTCAGCGAGAACTTCGTACTGCCCATCAGCCACGACGAGGTCGTGCACGGCAAGGGCACGCTATGGGGCCGGATGCCCGGCAACGACCACATGAAGGCCGCCGGACTGCGTGGCCTGCTCGCCTACCAGTGGGCCCACCCCGGCAAGCAGCTGTTGTTCATGGGCCAGGAATTCGGACAGCGCGCCGAGTGGTCCGAGGAGCGCGGCGTCGACTGGTTCCAGTTGGGCGAGCAGAGCTTCTCCGGCGGTGTCCAGCGCATGGTCCGCGACATGAACGGCGTCTACAAGACGCGCCGCGCCCTGTGGTCGCGCGACACCACGCCGGACGGCTATTCGTGGATCGATGCGAACGACTCGGCCAACAACGTACTGAGCTTCCTCCGCTTCGGCGACGACGGTTCGGTCATGGCCTGCGTGTTCAACTTCTCCGGCTGCGAGCACAGTCAGTACCGGTTGGGCTTGCCACACGCCGGCACGTGGCGCGAGGTGCTCAACACCGATTCCGACCTCTACCACGGTGCGGGAATTGGCAACTACGGCGCGGTGGAGGCCACCGACGAGCCCTGGCATGGCCGTCCCGCCTCGGCGCTGATGGTGTTGCCGCCGCTGGCCGCGCTCTGGTTCGAACCCGCCTGAGGCGCGGGCCGGGCGCTAGTAGAGCGCGTTGGCCAGGTTGCGCCGACCGGCGATGACGACTGGGTCAGCGGGGTCGAAGAGGTCGAACAGCTCGATGAGCCGGGTCCGCACCCGGGTCCGGTCATCGCCGGCCGTCCGCTTCACCAGGGCGATCAAGCGGTCGAAGGCGCCCGCGACGTCCTGCTGCATCAGTTCGACGTCGGCCGCGGCGAACGCGGCATCGATGTCGTCGGGTGCGGCGTCGGCCACCGCGACGGCATCGCGTGGCTGCGCCGTCGCCCGCTTCAGGAAGACGATCTGGTGTATCGCGCCCTTGGCCTCCGGATGTCCGGGCTTGGCCTCCAGGATGGCTTCGTATGCGGCGAGCGCCGCGTCGAAGTCGCCGTTGTCGAGATACGTTCGCGCCTGAGCCACCTCGGCATCGACCTCTTCGGCGTCCTCGGCTGCGCCACCGGTCAACTTGCCCGCAGTGGCATTCAGCAGGGAGTCGACCCAGCGGCGTAGCTGCTCGGGCGGTTGGCCGCCCTCGAAGCTCGCCAGGGGTTGCCCCGCCGCCAGCGCCACGACCGTCGGAACGGCCTGCACGCCGAACATCTGCGCGACGCGTGGCGTGGTGTCGACGTTGACCGTCGCCAACGCCCACGTGCCGCCGTCGGCGGTCGAGAGCGCGGCGAGGTGGTTGCCGAGCTCGATGCTGGGCGCGCTGCGCGGCGACCACAGCAGCACGACGACCGGCACCTCGTTCGACCGGACCAACACCTCGGCTTCGATGTTCACCTCGGTGACTTCGACGCCACCGGAAATGCCACCGCCGCCCGGGCCGTCAGCGCTCGGGGGTGGTTGCTTGAGGACCGAAAGGTCGACGGCACCGGCCATCACGGGGCCGACGGAGGGACGTGGACGTGTCACATGGACAAGTTTGTCACGTCGATTCGACGCCTGGCACTCCCGGCTCCGCGATGGCTGCGGCTACGGCTGTGGGCGCGGCTGTGGTACCCATTCGCCCGGTGCGATCCGCCCACATGAGGAAGATCACACTGGCCAATGGCACGATGCTCGCCAGCAACGCCAGCATCCAGGTGCGCGCGCTCCACTTCGCCGTGGTGCCGAGCACCAGCGCCGTCGCCACGAAGGCGATGAACACGAGCCCGTGAATCATGCCGAAGAGCTGTACGCCGACCTCCGTGCGCGGGCTGCCCAGGTATTTGAAGTACATCCCGATCAGCAGGCCCACCCAGCTGACGGCCTCCGCGAACGCGACGACCCGGAACCAGGCCGAGGCGCGGCCCACGTCGACCAATGGCCGCTTCGGCTGGCCCGACACCTCAACACTGCTCGTCATGGCGCCATTCTGCCCGACGAACAGGCCAGCTACTACACGGCGTCGTTGTGAGCGGCGTCCAGGTCAGGGCCTCCGCAGCACCAGGGCGTCGCCCTGGCCACCTGCACCGCAGAGCGCGGCGACGGCGTAACCCGACCCGCGCCGGGCCAGTTCCAGGGCCGCATGCAAGGTGATGCGCGCCCCCGACATTCCGATCGGATGCCCGACCGCGATGGCCCCGCCGTTGACGTTGACCTTGGCGTCGAGCGTCGCCTCGTCGAAGCCCAACTCGCGACCCGAGGCCAGCGACACGGCCGCGAAGGCCTCGTTGATCTCGATGACGTCGAGCTGCTCGACGGTGATGCCTTCCTTGGCGATCGCCTTCTTGATCGCGTTGGCCGGCTGGCTCTGCAAGCTCGAATCCGGACCCGCGACCACGCCGTGCGCGCCGATCTCGCACAGCCAGCTCAACCCGAGCTGCTCGGCCTTGGCCTTGTTCATCACCACGACCGCGCAGGCACCGTCGGAGATCTGGGACGCCGAACCCGCGGTGATGGTGCCGTCCTTGCGGAACGCCGGCTTGAGCCCGGCCAGCGACTCCGCCGTCGTGTTGGCG
>JAHFVB010000352.1 GCA_023264755.1 Mycobacterium sp.
GCCTTCATTCGCCCCGGTGAGGGGCTGGGTGCCGATGCCGAAGCCCGGCACCGACGCATGGCCGACGCCGCGCTGCGGATCACCGTGCCCACGCTATTGGTGCGGGGCGTGCTGTCGGACATCGTCAGCGCGGCCGGGGCGGCCGAACTGCTCGAACTCATTCCCGGCGCGACGGCCGTCGACGTCGCCGGCGCCGGCCACATGGTGGCCGGCGACGACAACGCAATCTTCGTCGACCAGACGGCGGCCTTCCTGCGCTCGCTCTGACGTAGCGTCGGACCATGGGGTGCTGCGCATGAGTCCGCTCGACGCCGGCGACTCGGCGCTGGCCGGCTATCCGCTGACCCCACCGGCCCTACCCCGCCCCGTCCTCAGCACTCAGCGCTGGAGCGAGCTCACCTTCGTGCACTGGCCGGTGCACCCGGACGCCGTCGCGCACTTCTACCCGGCCGGTACCCGGCCCGACGTGTTCGCCGACGGCCTGACCTACGTCGGACTGGTGCCCTTCGCAATGACCGACCTGGGGGTGGGTACGTCGGCGCCGATTCCGTACTTCGGACGGTTCCTGGAAACCAACGTCCGGCTGTACTCGACCGACGAGGCCGGTCGCCACGGCGTGCTCTTCTGCTCGCTGGAGACCGAACGGCTGGCCGTGGTGCCGCTGACCCGCATCGGACTCGGGGTGCCCTACACGTGGGCCAAGATGCGCTTGACGCGGGTTGGCGACCGGCTTAGCTATGACAGCGTGCGGCGTTGGCCCCGCAGGGGATTGCACAGCCACTTGGTCGTCGACGTCGGGGCCCCGCTCGAGCCGACTCCATTGGAGCTTTGGCTGACTGCGCGGTGGGGTGCGCATACCCGCAAGGCCGGCCGCACGTGGTGGGTGCCCAACGAGCACGAGCTGTGGCCGCTGCACGCCGCCCAGCTCGTCGAGCTGGACAGCGAGCTGATCACCGCCGGTGGTGTGCCAACCGCGGGCGAGCCACTGCGCGCGCTGTACTCGCCGGGCGTCGCCGCCCGCTTCGGCCGGCCCAGCGTGCTGCGCTGACTGCCGGGCCGGCCCAAGTGGCTAGCTCGCCGGAGTGGCCGCCGCGGATGCCGAGGCTGCCGAGGCGGACGCCACCGAAGCCAGCGACTGGCCCTCCGGGCTGCCTGCCGAGTAGCCGGCCGACTTGTTGGAGGCCTCCGTGCCGTAGCAGTTCAGCGACACCAGGGCTTGGTCCACCGCGGATCCGCCCGAGTTCTCCACCGCGGGCTGGGTGCGCGTCACCACGTTGGTGACCAGGCAGTCCGACCAGGCCAGCTTGTCACCGACGGTGGTCGACACCACCGGGGTGAAGCCGGCACCCGAGAGCGCCGTTTGGGCATCGCTGTACTTCTGGCCCGTGACGCTCGGCGCCGTCTTGGCCGCGTTGGCCACGGCGGTCGTCGTCAACGTCGTCAGGGTGATCGCCGCAGCGGCGCACAGGGCTGCCCCAGCGGCAGCGCGGCGCATTAGCCGCCCGCCTTGACCGACGGGACGGCGCTCTCGACCGAGGGGGTGCTTGGCGGCGCGGAGAACGTGGCCGTCGCGCCCTGCGTCATGGCGCCAACGGCGGGCTGGGTGTAGGTGGTGTTGGACGGGGCGTCACCGGAGCCCGCCACTACGCTGCTGGTCGCGACGGACCCGCCGTGGCTGAGCCCAAATGCGGCCATCGCGGCCACGGAGGCGATGCCGAATGCCAACCCCACCCGCCTGGCATGTCGGTTGTGAAATCTTTGGCTGCTGTTCATGACGAAATCTTGGCCTGGTCAGCCTACGAGGCGCTGGTACCCACCTGTGATGTTTCTGGTGTCAGGACGGCTTTTCGGGCGCTACCTGACAGAACCTGGAGGGCGGCTGATCGGTTGCCGGGAGTGCGGACGAACGTGCTGTTCAGGGCCCTCCCGTGGAGTGTCGCCGGCGGAAAGTTCTCGGAGTCGGCTTGGCGTTTCCTGGGAGCCCAACCGGGTGATTTTCGTCAAGAGCCGATTCCTGCGGGTTTCGCGTGAACTTCGGGGGAACCGGGTGTCGGTCCGGCCCGTCTCACAGCAGCGGCGGCGCCCCGCTGGGACGCCGCCGCCTGGTGGAAGCTTCGAGCCGTTGACCTATGGGCAGGTGAACTCGAGGGAGAACGGCTTGTTCACCGGAGTCATCGGGTTGGCCATGTCGACGCCCACCGCGTTGCCAGTGATCTTGTAGGACTTGCCGTCCTTCTCCGCCTTGGCATCACCTTGGCCCGCGCCCACGGCCAGGGTCACGCCGTTGACGTTGCCCAGTGCGACCGAGGTGACAGTCGGGGAGTCGCCGTCGCCGATGACGGCGGCGATACCGGTCATCGCCTCACCGATGGCGACGTTGACGTTGCCGCCCATCGAAGCGCACACGACGTTGCCGCCGACGGTCTTCTCCTGGCCGTCGATGGTGACCTTCGTGCCACCGGGCGCTGCTGCGGCGCTCGACGACGACGATGACGACGAACTTGCGCTCGAGCTCGCACTCGAGGAGCTCGACGACGATTCCGTTTTCTTGTCCGACGAACAGCCGGAAACTCCGGCGATCAGGATCGCCGCCCCACCGACGGCTACCAGCAATCCACGCTTCACCCAATGCTCCTTTGTTTCGCGCCCCGTCAAGATCAGCGGGACGTCTCCAGCAGTATGAGCGGCGGTTCACAGGGCGACATGAGATTGCGCGAATTACCCGCCTCAGCTCGGCGCGCCGCGCGCCGCGAGTAGGTTCCCCCGCATGCAGACCCTTCGCACTCCGGACGCGCGCTTTGCTGAACTTGCCGACTTTCCCTACTCGCCGCGCTACGGAGAAGTGGACGACGACGAGGGCGGTTGGCTGAGGGTGGCGTGGGTAGAGGCCGGACCGGCCGACGCCGATCCGATCCTGATGCTGCACGGCGAACCGACGTGGTCCTATCTGTACCGCAAGATGATTCCCATCCTCGTCGCGGCGGGCAATCGGGTGATCTGTCCGGACCTCGTCGGGTTCGGACGGTCCGACAAGCCGACGCAGCAGAGCGACCACACCTACGCCCGCCATGTCGAATGGATGCGAGCGCTGGCGTTCGACCAACTGGACCTGCGGCGCGTGACGCTCGTCGGCCAGGACTGGGGTGGCCTGATCGGGTTGCGGCTGGCTGCCGAGCATCCCGACCGGTTCGCGCGTCTCGTCGTCGCCAATACCGGCCTTCCGACCGGAGACTTCCCGCTGCCCGAAGTCTGGTGGCAGTTCCGCAAGGCCATCCAGAGTGTGCCCAACCTGGAGGTCGGACGCTTCGTGGCAGCCGGTTGCCGGCGGCCCATGTCCGATGCGGTGCGTGCGGCCTACGACGCGCCGTTTCCGGACGACTCCTACTGTGCCGGTCCGCGAGCGATGCCCGGGCTGGTGCCGACCGTGCCCGACGATCCCGCCTCGGAGCCCAACCGGCGGGCGTGGGCGACCTTGTGTCAGAGCCCGACTCCGATGTTGGTGGCCTTCAGCGACGGTGACCCGATCACGGGGGCGATGGCGCCCATCTTCGCCAGCCAGATGCGGGGTGCCGCAGGCCGGGAGCATCCCGTCATCGCAGCCGCCGGGCACTTTCTGCAGGAGGACGCGGGGGAGGAGCTCGCCGCGGCGATCAGCGCGTTCCTGGCGTGAACGTCGCACCGGCAAGGTGTGAGAACCTACAGCCGTGAGCGCGCCGTACTTCGAGGTCGAGACCGAACTGGACGGCCGAGCCGGCCGCGTCGGCGTCATCCACACTCCGCACGGAGACATCCACACCCCGGCGTTCATCGCCGTCGGGACCCAGGCCACCGTCAAGGCCGTCCTGCCCGAGACCATGAAAGCCCTTGGTGCGCAGGCCGTCCTCGCGAACGCCTACCACCTTTACCTGCAGCCAGGACCCGACGTCGTCGACGAGGCGGGCGGCCTGGGCGCGTTCATGAACTGGCCCGGGCCGACGTTCACCGACAGCGGCGGCTTCCAGGTGCTGTCGCTAGGAGTGGGATTCAAGAAGGTGCTGTCGATGGACGCCGACCGTGTCCAGGCCGACGACGTGATCGCCGCGGGCAAGGAGCGGCTGGCTCACGTCGACGACGACGGCGTGACCTTCCGCTCGCATCTCAACGGGTCCACCCACCGCTTCACCCCGGAGGTGTCGATCGGGATCCAGCACCAGTTGGGGGCCGACATCATCTTCGCGTTCGACGAACTCACGACGCTGATGAACACCCGCGGGTATCAGGAGCGGTCGGTGCAGCGCACGCACGACTGGGCGGTGCGGTGCGTGGACGAGCACCGGCGGTTGAGCATCGAGCGGGCCGACAAGCCCGCGCAGGCGCTCTTCGGGGTGGTGCAGGGGGCGCAGTACGAGGATCTGCGGCGGCAGGCCACGCGGGGACTTGTCGGGATCAGGGACGCCGACGGGCGTGGCTTCGACGGCTACGGCATCGGTGGGGCACTGGAGAAGCAGAACCTCGCGACCATCGTCGGTTGGGTCACCGAGGAGCTGCCCGCCGACAAGCCGCGTCACCTGCTCGGCATCAGCGAGCCCGACGACCTGTTCGCCGCGATCGCCGCGGGGGCCGACACGTTCGACTGCGTGTCGCCGTCGCGGGTGGCGCGCAACGCCGCGATCTATTCGGCGACGGGGCGCTACAACGTCACCGGCGCCCGCTATACCCGGGACTTCACCCCCCTCGACGACGAGTGCGACTGCTATACCTGCGCCAACTACACCCGCGCCTACATCCGTCACCTCTTCAAGGCCAAGGAGATGCTGGCATCGACGCTGTGCACCATCCACAACGAACGCTTCGTGATCAGACTGGTCGACCAGATTCGCGCGGCGATTCTGAGCGGGGATTTCGACGAGCTCCGCGAGCACGTGCTGGGTCGCTACTACTCAACGCGTGCACAATAGGAAGATGACGACCACGGCCGAGTCGCAGGCGCTGCTCGTGCAATTGCTCGACCCGGCGAATCGAGCCGACCCCTACCCGAGCTACCGGGAAATCTTGGAGCGCGGGCCGCTGCGCGTACCGGAGCACAACCTCGTCGTCTTCTCGTCGTTCGGCGATTGCGGCGAGGTGCTTCGGCATCCGTCGTCGGCCAGTGACCGGCTGAAGTCCACCGTCGCGCAACGCTCGATCGCCAAGGGGGTGGACCCGCGGCCGTTCGGCCAGCCGGGTTTCCTCTTCCTCGATCCGCCCGACCACACCCGGCTGCGCAAGCTCGCGCAGCAGGCCTTCGCCCCGAAGCGGGTCAAGGCGCTCGAGGGCGAGATCAGCGCACTGGTCGACGGTCTGCTCGACGAGGTCGCCCAACGGGACGGCTTCGACGTCGTGGCCGACCTCGCGCATCCACTGCCGGTTGCGGTCATCTGCCGGCTGCTCGGCGTCCCGATCGAGGACGAGCCGGAGTTCAGCCGGGCCTCGGCCCTGCTGGCCCAGGGGCTCGACCCGTTCACCACCATCACCGGTGAGGTGTCGGAGACCTTCGATCAGCGCATGGAGGCCGGCCGCTGGCTGCGCGGCGACCTCGCCGAGCTCGTCGAGCAGCGCCGGGCCGCGCCGCGGG
>JAHFVB010000353.1 GCA_023264755.1 Mycobacterium sp.
CTGAGTACGAGAGCATGCAGGCGCCGGTCGTCGGTGGCGTGCGGTTGCCGCACGGCAATGGTGAGACCATCCGGCTGGCCCGTGGCGCGTCGCTGAGCGACTTCGCCGAGAAGATCGACGCCAACCCGGCCGCATTGGTCCAGGCGCTGTTCAATCTCGGCGAGATGGTGACCGCGACCCAGGCGGTCGGCGCCGAGACGCTCGAGCTGCTCGGCGGCGAGATGAACTACGTCGTGCAGGTCGTGTCGCCCGAGGACGAGGACCGCGAGCTGCTGCAGTCCTTCGACCTCACCTACGGCGAGGACGAGGGCGGCGAGGAGGACCTGGAGTTCCGTCCGCCGGTCGTCACCGTCATGGGCCACGTCGACCACGGCAAGACCCGCCTGCTCGACACGATCCGTCAGGCCAACGTCCGCGAGGGCGAGGCCGGTGGCATCACCCAGCACATCGGCGCCTACCAGGTGCTCACCGAGTTGGACGGCAACGAGCGGCTCGTCACCTTCATCGACACCCCCGGTCACGAGGCCTTCACGGCCATGCGTGCCCGCGGTGCGAAGGCCACCGACATCGCCATCCTGGTGGTGGCCGCCGACGACGGCGTCATGCCTCAGACGGTGGAGGCCATCAACCACGCTCAAGCGGCCGACGTGCCGATCGTGGTGGCGGTCAACAAGATCGACAAGGAAGGTGCCGACCCCCAGCGGATCCGGTCGCAGTTGACCGAATACGGCCTGGTGGCCGAGGACTTCGGTGGCGAGACCATGTTCGTCGACATCTCGGCGAAGCAGGGCACCAACATCGATGCGTTGCTCGAAGCGGTGCTGCTGACCGCCGACGCCACGCTGGACCTGCGGGCCAACCCCGACATGGAAGCCCAGGGCGTCGCGATCGAGGCTCACTTGGACCGCGGTCGCGGCCCGGTGGCCACGGTGCTCATCCAACGCGGCACGCTGCGCGTCGGCGACTCGATCGTCGCCGGCGATGCCTACGGACGCGTTCGGCGCATGGTCGACGAACACGGCCAGGACGTCCACGAAGCGCTGCCCTCGCGGCCAGTGCAGGTCATCGGCTTCACGTCGGTTCCCGGCGCGGGTGACAACCTGCTCGTCGTCGACGAGGACCGGACGGCCCGCCAGATCGCGGACCGCCGCAGTGCGCGCAAGCGCAATGCGCTGGCCGCACGGACCCGCAAGCGCATCAGCCTGGACGATCTGGATGCCGCGCTGAAGGAAACCAGCCAGCTGAACCTGATCCTGAAGGGCGACAACTCCGGCACCGTGGAGGCGCTGGAAGAGGCCCTGCTGGGTATCGAGATCGGCGACGAGGTCGAACTGCGCGTCATCGACCGCGGTGTCGGTGGCGTCACCGAGACCAACGTCAACCTGGCGTCGGCCTCGAACGCGATCATCATCGGCTTCAACGTCCGCGCGGAGGGCAAGGCCACCGAGCTGGCCAACCGCGAGG
Organism: Mycobacterium sp.; assembly: GCA_023264755.1. Taxonomy (GTDB): domain Bacteria; phylum Actinomycetota; class Actinomycetes; order Mycobacteriales; family Mycobacteriaceae; genus Mycobacterium. The sequence continues at coordinate 1,465 of JAHFVB010000353.1, forward strand.
GCGTCGACATCCGGTACTACTCGGTGATCTACCAGGCCATCGACGAGATCCAGGCCGCGCTCAAGGGCATGCTCAAGCCGATCTACGAGGAGAAGGAGCTCGGCCGCGCCGAGATCCGGGCCATCTTCCGGTCGTCGAAGGTCGGCAACATCGCCGGCTGCCTCGTCACCTCGGGCATCATTCGCCGCAACGCGAAGGCCCGGCTCATCCGCGACAACGTCGTGGTGGCCGAGACCGTCACGATCTCGTCGCTGAAGCGGGAGAAGGACGATGCCACCGAGGTCCGCGACGGCTACGAGTGTGGTCTGACGCTGACGTACAACGACATCAAGGAAGGCGACGTCATCGAGGCGTACGAACTCGTCGAGAAGGCGCGGGCCTGATGGGCTCTGAGCGCTTGCGCGAAGAGCGTGTGTCCGGTGGCAAGGGGCGGCGCTAATGGTTGACGTGGGACGGGCGCGCCGCCTCTCCAAGCGCATCGGCACCATCGTTGCCTCGGCCATCGAGTTCGAGATCAAGGATCCGCCCCTGGCCTTCGTGACCGTCACGGACACGAAGGTCACGGGTGACCTGCACGACGCCACCGTGTACTACACGGTGCGCGGGGCCACGTTGCAGGAAGAGCCGGACTACGCCGGGGCAGCGGCTGCCCTCGAGCGGGCCAAGGGCATCCTGCGCTCCAAGGTGGGTGCGGGTACCGGGGTGCGCTTCACGCCGACGTTGTCGTTCGTGCTGGACAAGGTGCCGGACACGGCCGCTCACATGGAGCAGTTGTTGGCCAAGGCCCGCGCCGCGGACGAGGACTTGGCGAGAATTCGTCAGGGTGCCAAACCTGCCGGCGATGCGGACCCGTACCGTGTGAGCGGGGCGGAGGACGACGGCGGGGGCGAGGCTGACGCTGAGGAAACCGGTGACCGCGATCGACCCGAAGACTGAGTTGGCGGCTGGCGCGCCCGCAAGACGCGTCGATGCCCGCGGTGCGGCCGAGCTACTCGACGCATCGCAATCGGTCAGTGTGGTCTGCCACGTATACCCCGACGCCGACACGCTGGGTGCGGGGCTGGCGCTGGCGCTGGTGCTCGAGCGCGCCGGCAAGGCCGTCGAGGTCGGTTTCGCGGCGCCGTCGACGCTGTCCCAGTCCTTGCAGTCCCTGCCAGGTGTCGAACTCTTGGTGCCGCACGAGGACATGCGTAGGGATTCCGATCTCGTGGTGACGGTCGACATCCCCAGCATCAACCGGCTGGGGGCGTTGCAGGCGCTGGCCGAGCTGGGTCGCGAGGTGCTGGTGATCGACCACCACGCCTCCAACTGTCTCTTCGGGACGGCCAACTACGTCGATCCGGCGGCAGATTCGACCACGATGCTGGTCGCCGAGCTGCTGGACGCCTGGGGCAAGCCGATCGATCTGAACGTCGCGCATTGTCTCTACGCGGGGCTCACCACGGATACCGGCTCCTTCCGCTGGGCCAGCCCACGCGCCCATCGGCTGGCGGCCCGGCTCGTCGAACTCGGCGTCGACAACGCCGCCGTCTCCCGCACCCTGATGGACAGTCATCCCTTCTCCTGGTTGCCGTTGCTCGCTCGCGTGCTGTCCTCGGCGCAGTTGTCCCGCGACGCCATTGGCGGCCGCGGCTTCGTGTACGTCGTCGTCGGATACGAGGAATGGGCGAATGCGCGGCCCGAAGAGGTCGAGAGCATCGTCGACATCGTGCGCACTACTCAGCAGGCCGAGGTGGCTGCGGTCTTCAAGGAAATCGAACCGCAACGCTGGTCGGTGTCGATGCGGGCCAAGTCCTATGACCTGGCGGCGCTCGCCAGTTCCTTTGGGGGCGGCGGACATCGACTCGCCGCCGGGTATTCGGCGTCGGGTCCGGCCGATGTCGTCGTGAAGGCGCTAGAAGTAGCGCTTGGCTGAGCCGGCCGACCGGCCCGCGCCACCTGCGACCACTCGGCGCATCGCCGGGCTGGCGTTGCCCGCGCTCGGGGTACTGGCTGCCGAACCGATCTATCTGCTGTTCGACATCGCGGTCGTGGGCCGCCTCGGTGCGGTCAGCCTGGCCGGGTTGGCGATCGGCGGGCTCGTCCTGTCCCTGCTGTCCTCGCAGTTGACGTTCCTCTCGTACGGGACGACCGCGCGAGCGGCCCGGTTCTTCGGGGCGGGTGACCGTCGGGCGGCCGTCGGGGAGGGCGTGCAGGCCACCTGGCTGGCCATCGGGCTCGGGTTGCTCGTCGTGCTCGTCGTCGAGGTGACGGCGGTGCCGCTGCTGCGCGTGATCGCCGGTCGCGGCGAGATAGCGGACATGGCCCTGCCGTGGTTGCGCGTCGCCATCCTCGGGGCACCCGCCATCCTGATTTCGTTGGCGGGCAACGGCTGGATGCGCGGGGTGCAGGACACCACCCGACCGCTGCGCTACGTCGTCGTGGGCTTCGCGCTGTCGGCCGTGCTGTGCCCGACGCTGGTCTACGGCTGGCTGGGGATGCCCCGCCTCGAACTGATGGGCTCGGCGGTGGCCAACCTCGCCGGCCAGTCGCTGGCGGCGCTGTGCTTCTGCCGGGCCCTGCTGGCCGAACGGGTGTCGCTGCGAATCAACCCGTCGGTACTGCGCGTTCAGGTCGTGATGGGCCGCGATCTGCTGGTGCGCACCATGGCCTTTCAGGTGTGCTTCGTCTCGGCCGCCGCGGTCGCGGCCCGATTCGGGGCGGCCGCCGTCGCCGCCCACCAGGTGGTGCTGCAGATCTGGAGTTTTCTTGCCCTGGTGCTTGATTCGCTGGCGATCGCGGCACAGTCACTCGTCGGCGCCGCGCTCGGGGCGGGCCACCTGGCGCACGCCAAGTCGGTGGCCTGGCGCGTGACCATCTTCTCGACGGTGGCCGCGGCCGGGCTGGCCACGGTGTTCGCTCTAGGGGCATCAGCGTTTCCTCTGCTGTTCACCACCGACCGGTCGGTGCTCGAGTCGATCGGGGTGCCGTGGTGGTTCCTGGTCGCCCAACTGCCGGTCGCGGGGATCGTGTTCGCACTCGATGGCGTCCTCCTGGGCGCGGGCGATGCGCGGTTCATGCGCAACGCGACGCTGGCCAGTGCCCTGCTCGGATTCCTTCCGCTGATCTGGATGTCGTGGGCCTGGCACTGGGGACTGGTAGGCATCTGGTCGGGACTGACCACGTTCATGGTGCTGCGGCTGGTGTTCGTCGGCTGGCGGACATGGTCGGGCCGCTGGCTGGTGACCGGGACGGGTTGAGCGGGCTCAGCCTCCGGTGCCTGCGTTGAGCAGGAAGCCGCCGGCGACCATGCCGACGACGAATACCACCAGGCCCACGATGGGCCAGACGAACATCGTGTTGCGTCTGATGGCAGCGATGGAGATCCCGACGCCGGTGATCAGCACCGCGAGGGCGATACCGCCCCAGGCGACCGCGTAGGCCGTTCCGATGAGGCCGTCGTTGCACCGATCGGGGGTGCCGCCGCAGACGTCGGTAGCCATGCCTGCGAACAGCGAGAAGTAGAAGCCGGTGACGGATCCGAACAACAGCCCGCCGGCCAGCAGCGGCGTCAGCACCAGGTCGACGGTGGAGAACGGCTTCTTCGGCGGCGGCCCGGGGCGGCCGTACGGATGGGGGTATGGGTAGGGGTACGGCTGGGCCATGTCGTCAAGTTTGCCGGGAAACCCCGCGCTTTACCCAGCCGCCCCCTGCGGCGACCGGGCTCAGCGCAGCTGGGCGCGTCCGCGTTCCAGCACCGCGGACCGGTTGGCGGCGATGTCGTCGCCGGTGGCCCGCTGCATCCACTCGGTGGCCGACCTCGCCTCGATCCACAGCCCCGCGCTGGTCTGTTGTTCGTCGATGCGGTGGTAGGACTCCAGCAGCGCCCGGACGGCCCGCTGATTGTTGCCGACGATCGACGCCGCGATGGCGCGTGCTGTCGGTAGCAGTTCGTCGTGGGCCACTACCTCGGTGACCAGCCCGGCGCGCAGCGCATCGGATGCGGACAGGTAGTCACCGGTCATGCTCATCCGGCGCGCCAGCCCGACGCCCACCTTCTGCGGGAGCCGCACGCTGAGCCCCCACGTCGGGAGCAGCCCGACGCGGGCGTGGGTGTCCGCGAACCGGGCGTGTT
>JAHFVB010000354.1 GCA_023264755.1 Mycobacterium sp.
AACGTGCGCAACTGATCACCCCTGATCGCCATCGCATCGGCGTGATTGCCCAGGGCACTGAGTTGGTCGTCAGCGCCGACGGCAGCATGGCGGGTCTGCTCGGCGCTTCACCGGGGGCGTCCACGGCGGTCCCGATCATGCTCGAACTGCTCCAGCGCTGCTTTCCCGGCCACTGGGAGACCTCGTGGCGAGACACCCTGTCCCGGACCATCTTCGGAACCCGCTACGCCAGTTGGGATGCCGCGGCGGTGAACCACTCCTCGCAAGCGACCGCCCGCGCCCTGCACTTGAATTACGGCCCGCTGCGGCCCTGACCCCGCCCCCGCCACGCGGCGTCACGTCGCTCGGCACGAGCCGGGCTGGGCCGGCGCTGCAGTCCCGGTTCGGGCTCTGGCCCTGCCGGTAGGGTGACTGGTCGTGATCAGCCGGCAGGGCCCCTTCTGCACCGCGACGGGGCAGCGGAGCGCTCGTCCGGCGTCGCCGACGCGCAGGCATGGGATGCGAGCTTGCCGATGACGCGGTTCAACGTCTCCTCCGGCAGTCCGTTCGAGGACACCGTGGGCTATTCCCGAGCAGTGCGCGTGGGCCCCTTCGTCGCGGTTGCGGGCACCACCGCCGCCGGAGCCGACCTGGCCGCCCAGACTCGAGCAGCGTTCGCCCGCGTCGAGCAGGCCCTGGCCGAGACCGGCGCAGCGCTCTCCGACGTGGTGCGCACCCGGATGTACGTGACCGACATCAGCCATTGGGACGTGGTCGGGGCCATCCATTCGGAACTCTTCGGCGACATCCGGCCGGTTGCCACCATGGTCGAGGTGTCGGCGCTCATCTCGCCGGACCTGCTCGTCGAAATCGAGGTCGACGCCTACGTGTCCGAGGCCTGACGCTCCCCCAGTTCGGCGAACGTTCCGTCCGACCCCGGCAGGTACGCCGTGACGCTCTTCACCGCCGCCATGGGCAGCGGTCCGTAGAGGTGCGGGAAGCGCATCGACTCTGGATCCCCTGGTACCCCCGGTTCCCAACGCACGGGCGCGCCGAGCAAGCCCGGGTCGCAAAGCAGCAACAGCACGTCGGTGCGGCCCGCGTACAGTCGGTTGGCAGGCAGGTGCACCTGCTCCGGCGTGGAAAGATGAACGAAGCCGACGTCGTCGAGCGAGGGTGGCCTGCGAAGGCCCATTCGTTCGGCGTCCTCAAACTCGTCCACCGTGCACAGGTGAACGAGCACTCGGGGCGTTGGGATCATCCGCTGAGTGTGCCCCGGCTGCAACTCGGGTATTGGGTGAGACACGACACACCGGTGAACGGTCGGGGAACAAGGCCGGAAGTAAAAACGTCTGAGACAGTAGACCCACGAGCGGAAATCGCACCAGCAGAAACGGAGGAGAGCGCCATGAACGCAACTCTGACCAGTCCCGAACTCACCCGGGCTGATCGCTGTGACCGGTGCGGCGCCGCCGCCCGTGTTCGTGCCAAGCTCCCCTCGGGTGCCGAGCTGCTGTTCTGCCAGCACCACGCGAACGAGCACGAGGCGAAGTTGGTGGAGTTGGCCGCAGTGCTGGAAGTCGGTCCCGCCGAGTCCTGAACGGACCCGCCGAGGATCGGCAATTCGGGCCTCGGCGGCCTGAATCGGGAATGCTGGTGTGGTCATGAGTGACCAACCTGCCCCCGTCAAGCCGGACCGCCATCACATGTGGCGGGTGGCGAAGCGCACCCTGGCGAAGAGCTGGGACGATTCGATCTTTTCGGAGTCGGCTCAGGCTGCGTTCTGGTGTGCGTTGTCGTTGCCTCCCCTGCTGTTGGGGCTGCTCGGCAGCCTCGCCTACGTCGCTCCCTTGTTTGGGCCGGACACGCTACCGACGATCGAGGACCAGATCCTCAGCACCGCGAAGAGCTTCTTCTCGCCCAACGTGGTCAACGAGATCATCGAGCCGACCATCCGGGACATCGCCCAGGGGGCCCGCGGCGAAGTGGTGTCGATCGGCTTCGTGATCTCGTTGTGGGCCGGGTCGTCCGCGATCTCGGCCTTCGTCGATTCGATCACCGAGGCGCACGATCAGACGCCCCTGCGTCATCCGGTCCGCCAACGGTTCTACGCACTCGGGTTGTACCTGGCGATGCTGGTGTTCGTCATCATCTCGGCACCCTTCCTGGCCTTGGGACCGATCAAGATCGCCGAGCACATTCCGGTGGGCCTGGCCAACGTGCTGCAGTACGGGTACTACCCGGCCCTGATGATCGGGCTGGTGTTGGCCTTCAACGTGCTCTATCGGGTTGCGTTGCCCAAGCCGCTGCCGACACATCGGCTCGTCTACGGCGCCGTGCTGGCCACGGTGGTCTTCCTGATCGCCACGTTGGGCCTGCGGTTCTACCTGACCTGGATCACCGCGACCGGTTACACCTACGGCGCGCTGGCGACACCCATCGCGTTCCTGTTGTTCGCGTTCTTCCTCGGCTTCGCGATCATGATCGGCGCCGAACTCAACGCCGCGATCCAGGAGGAGTGGCCCGCTCCGGACACCCACGCCCGGCGACTGCGCGAGTGGCTGGAGGACAAGGCCGACGAAGTGCGCAACGGCGAGGGCGAGGGCGACAAGGGCGACCACCCGGACGACGGGGAACCTGCCAAACCTGGCACCGAAGCTGGCACCGAAGCTGGCATCGCACCTGGCGCCGAGACGAGCGCTTCCGAACGCGAACCCTCCGGGCTACCGCCGACCCCGGCTACTTCTTGAGCGACTCGTAGATCCGCTTGCAGTCCGGGCACACGGGCGAACCGGGCTTGGCGGCCTTCGTCACGGGAAAGACCTCGCCGCACAAGGCGACGACATGGGTCCCCATGACGGCACTCTCCGCGATCTTGTCCTTCTTCACGTAGTGGAAGACCTTGGGCGTGTCGTCGCCGGTGCCGTCGTCGACCTGTTCGTCGGTGTCGGTGCGCTCGATCGTCTGGGTCTGCATGGCCTTCATTGTGCCTGCAGATGGATCCGTAAGAAACCGGACTGATTGCGAAGCGCGAAGTGTGGAACAGTAAAGGACATGAAACAAAGCCAAGAGCTGAGTTTCGACGACGACGGTCGACCGGTGCTCATCACTCGCGCGGCGCAGCCCTATGAGGAGCAGCACCGCGAGCGCGTTCGCAAGTACCTGACGATCATGTCCTTCCGCGTCCCGGCGCTCCTGGCGGCTGCAGGGGCCTACGGCATCTGGCACAACGGACTGATCTCCCTGGCGATCCTCGTCGCTTCGATCCCGCTGCCGTGGATTGCGGTCCTGATCGCCAACGACCGGCCTCCGCGCCGGGCCGAAGAGCCCCGCCGCTACGTGGCGCCACGGCGGATACCGCTGTTCCCCACCGCCGAGCGGCCGGCCCTGGAGGGTCCACCGCAACGGGAGTCGACGCAGGCGCCGCACGACGTTCCCTGATGAGGAGCTTCTTTTTCATTTCTCAGGAGAATCTCAGGTCGATCGAGAATATCTGCAGGTCAGAAGGTGTGAAACGCGCGACGCGTGGGAACTCATAGAGCGAGATCAGCGTTATAGCTCTTGACAGTTCCACCCAAGCAGGAGGCCGCAATGGCAAACGCCACCCTAAGCCGCGTCGAGTCCGATCTGGATAGCCAGAGCCCAGCCGCCGACCTAGTCCGCGTGTATCTCAATGGCATCGGCAAGACCGCATTGCTGAACGCCGCTGACGAAGTCGAGCTCGCGAAGCGGATCGAGGCAGGGCTGTACGCGCAGCACCTGCTCGCGACCAAGAAGCGCCTCGGCGATGCGCGCAAACGCGAACTGGCTGCGGTCGCCCGCGATGGTGAGGCGGCCCGGCGCCACCTCCTGGAGGCCAACCTGCGATTGGTCGTCTCGTTGGCCAAGCGCTACACCGGCCGAGGCATGCCACTGCTCGATCTGATCCAGGAAGGCAACCTCGGGCTGATCCGGGCGATGGAGAAGTTCGATTACGCCAAGGGGTTCAAGTTCTCGACGTATGCCACCTGGTGGATTCGCCAGGCCATCACGCGCGGCATGGCCGATCAAAGCCGCACCATCCGGCTGCCGGTCCACTTGGTCGAGCAGGTGAACAAGCTGGCGCGGATCAAGCGTGAAATGCATCAGAACCTGGGCCGGGAGGCCACCGACGAGGAGCTCGCCGAGGAATCGGGCATCCCCGTCGAGAAGATCACCGACCTGCTCGAGCACAGCCGCGACCCGGTAAGCCTGGACATGCCCGTCGGCAGCGACGAAGAAGCCCCGCTGGGCGACTTCATCGAGGACGAGAACGCCATGTCCGCCGAGAACGCGGTGATCTCGGAGTTGCTGCACACCGACATTCGCCACGTCCTGGCCACCTTGGACGAACGCGAACAGCAGGTGATCAGGCTGCGGTTCGGCCTCGATGACGGCCAGCCGCGCACCCTCGACCAGATCGGCAAGCTGTTCGGGTTGTCCCGGGAGCGGGTCCGTCAGATCGAGCGCGAGGTGATGTCCAAACTGCGCCAGGGCGAACGCGCCGAGCGCCTGCGTTCCTACGCCAGCTAGGCCCCAGCGCCGTAGCTCCCGGGCGGCTCCGCTGCCGCTCCCGGAAGGTGATCCCCGTCGTCCCCTCGGCGGGGATCACTGCCGTCCGAGATCACATCGGGTGCGGCCACGTTGCAGCCCAGCGCAGCTGCTTACCCCGGTAGACTCGCCTGCGACGGAGGGCTGCGCATGAACGACCTGATCGATACCACCGAGATGTACCTGCGGACCATCTACGACCTCGAAGAAGAGGGCGTAGTGCCCCTGCGCGCGCGCATTGCCGAACGCCTCGAGCAGAGCGGCCCCACCGTCAGCCAGACGGTGTCTCGGATGGAGCGCGACGGGCTCTTGCACGTCGCGGGCGACCGGCACCTCGAGCTCACCGACCGGGGACGCGCACTGGCCGTCTCGGTGATGCGCAAGCACCGGCTCGCCGAGCGGCTTCTGGTCGACGTCATCGGCGTGCCGTGGGAAGACGTGCACGCGGAGGCTTGCCGCTGGGAGCACGTGATGAGCGAGGACGTCGAACGCCGGTTGGTGAAGGTGCTCGACAACCCGACCACGTCACCGTTCGGCAACCCCATTCCCGGGCTGTCCGAGCTCGGCGTCGCGGCCACGAACGACGAAGACGTGACGCTGGTGCGGCTCACCGAGCTTCCGACCGGCTTTCCCGTCGCCGTGCGCGTGCGCCAGCTGACCGAACACGTCCAGGGTGACAGCGAGCTCATCTCCCGGCTGAAGGACGCCGGCGTGGTGCCCAATGCCCGCGTGACCGTTCAGGTGAGCGACAACGGCAACGTCCTGATCGTCATCCCTGGCCACGAGCAGGTCGAACTCCCCCACGACATGGCTCACGCCGTCAAGGTCGAGAAGGTCTGACCGGCTACCCCGCCCGCTGGCCGAAGTTGCGCCGCGGCGGCAGCCGTACCCCGAGGCGTTTGGCCAAGCGGTAGCCGGTGCGGGCAAGCTCGCGAATCTGCTCGGGTCGCATACCCGTCTGCAGCGCCTGGTCGAGCATGCGAGCCATCTTGTGCTCCGGGTTGGCGCGCATGGCTTCGAGCAGACA
>JAHFVB010000355.1 GCA_023264755.1 Mycobacterium sp.
CGCTGGAGGAATTCGACCTGATCCGCCCTGACGTTCGGGTCGTGGTAGACGTCGAAGTGGCCGTAGGGGTACCGGCGCAATTCGCCGAACGGTGCTTCGCGCGCTGCTCTGATCGTGGAGGCGGGCGGCGTCGTGGCATCGTCGTCGCATACGCACACCAATACCGGCATGCGCAGCCTTGCGGCCTTGCGGCCGGGACGGTAGAAGGGCAGCCGCAGCATCAGTCGGGCGGCGATCTCGTTCCGCCACAATGACTCTGGGCCGACGATGGCTTCGAAGCCGGGCTTGGCCTCGGCGGCGGTCATGGCGGCGACGGTGCCTGGTGCGCCGACCGCCGGCATCATCATCGGCGGGCCGCCCCGTCGGGACCGGAGCTCGTCGCGAAGGCCGAGGATGGTGGCCCGGATCGCGTTCGTCAGTGGCACCGCGGCCAGGGTGGGGAGCGAGTCGGTGAACGGGGCCTGGGCGATGACCGCGGCGATGGTCGGATCGGCCGCCGCCACGGCGAGCACGTGACCGCCGCTGAACGAGGTGCCGACGAGCACGATTCGGCGGGGGTCCACCCCGTCCAGTGACCGCGCCCACGCGACGACGGCCCGGTAGTCGGCGTGCTGGCGACCGATGTCGACGAGTTGGCGCGGCTCGCCGGTCGACGCACCGAAGCCGCGGTAGTCGAACAGTGCAACGACGAAGCCGGCGGCCTGGAAGGTCTCGGCGTAGGCGGGCAGCCCGTCGTCGCGTGTGGCGGAGAAGCCGTGAGCCATGACGATGCAGGGCAGGTCGGCGCCCGTTGTGTCGGGTCGATACAGGTAGACCGCGAGTTCTTCCCCCGCGAACGGCACCCGGAGGTCCTCGCGCTCACCCATGGGCCGACGATAGCCCGACGGCGATTCCAGGGCGCCTCCGCGGTCCGCGGCGTGTCGACTTGAATCGAACAGGTGTTCGTCTAAGGTGGGCAACGTGCGATGGCTAGGTGCTGGTCAGCCCGACTTGTCGGTAGCTACCTCTAGCGTCACGGCCAACTGATCGAACACCGATCAACCGAACACCTGAACCATCGAAAGAGGACGGAGACCATCATGGCGCAAGCCCCAGATCGCGAGAAGGCCCTCGAGCTCGCGCTCGCCCAGATCGAGAAGAGTCACGGCAAGGGTTCCGTGATGCGACTCGGCGACGAGGTGCGTCAACCCATCTCGGTCATTCCGACCGGGTCGATTGCCCTGGACGTGGCGCTCGGAATCGGCGGGCTGCCGCGCGGCCGAGTCGTCGAGATCTATGGTCCGGAGTCCTCGGGTAAGACCACCGTCGCCTTGCACGCGGTCGCGAATGCGCAGGCCGCCGGCGGCATCGCGGCGTTCATCGACGCCGAGCACGCGTTGGATCCCGACTACGCCAAGAAGCTTGGGGTGGATACCGACTCACTGCTGGTGTCCCAGCCGGACACCGGTGAGCAGGCCCTCGAGATCGCCGACATGCTGATCCGTTCGGGTGCCCTGGACATCCTGGTCATCGACTCGGTGGCCGCGCTGGTGCCGCGGGCCGAGATCGAGGGCGAGATGGGCGACAGTCACGTCGGTCTGCAGGCGCGACTGATGAGCCAGGCGCTGCGCAAGATCACCGGCGCCCTGAGCAACTCGAACACCACCGCGATCTTCATCAACCAGCTCCGCGAGAAGATCGGCGTCATGTTCGGTTCACCCGAAACGACAACGGGTGGAAAGGCGTTGAAGTTCTACGCCTCCATTCGCCTGGACGTGCGCCGTATCGAGACGCTCAAGGATGGAACCGACGCAGTCGGCAACCGCACCCGGTGCAAGATCGTCAAGAACAAGATGGCGCCGCCGTTCAAGCAAGCCGAGTTCGACATCCTCTACGGCAAGGGCATCTCCAAGGAGGGCTCGCTCATCGACATGGGTGTCGAGCACGGCTTCGTCCGCAAGTCCGGCTCGTGGTTCACCTACGAGGGGGAGCAGCTGGGGCAGGGCAAGGAGAATGCCCGCAACTTCCTGCTGGAGAACCCCGAGGTGGCTGCCGAGATCGAGAAGAAGATCAAGGAGAAGCTCGGCATCGGCGCCGTACTGACCGACGACCTCACCAATGTCAAACCCTTGCCCGCCCCAGTCGACTTCTGAGTCGCAGGAGCAGCAGGCGAGGAACTTGTGTCTTCGCCTGCTGACCGTACGGGCGCGCACCCGGGCCGAGCTCGCCGCTCAGCTGACCAAGCGGGGTTACCCCGACGACGTCGCCGAGCGGGTGCTTGACCGGTTGGGCGACGTCGGACTGGTCGATGACCGGGACTTCGCCGAACAGTGGGTGCGCTCCCGGCGGGTGAACGCCGGAAAGGGCAAGCGCGCCTTGGCTTCCGAATTGCGAACCAAGGGCGTTGAGGACGAGGTCATCGCCGACGCGCTCGCCGACATCGACGCCGGCGCCGAGCGGGCCCGGGCCGAACAACTGGTCGCCGAGAAGTTGCGTCGCGAGCGGCTCACCGATGACGGCGATGACACCAAGGTGGCCCGCCGGTTGGTCGCCATGCTGGCCCGCCGCGGCTACGGCCAGTCGATGGCCTTCGACGTGGTCAAGGTGGCGTTGGCGGGCGAACGGGAACGCAGGCGGGTCTAGTAGGCCGCACATTCGGCCAGTGGACGCGCGCGACGGTCACCGTGGCTCGGCGCGGCGAGCAGAAGCTCAGACCGTGCCGCCCGCGGTGCCGGCGCCCAATGTGTCCTGCGTCGCCGCTGTCACGTGCACCGGCTCGGGTCCCCGCCGCGACCGGCGCAGATATCCCTCCAGCCAGGTCGCCAGGGACGACAAGGCGAAGTTCACGGTGATGTAGATGGCTGCGATCACCATCAGCGCGGGGATGTAGTTGCTGTACGACGCGCCGATGTTCTGGGCTGCCCCGACGAGCTCGAGGTAGGTGATCGCGACACCGATGGCCGTGTCCTTGAGCACGACGACCAGTTGGGAGACCAAGACGGGCAGCATCGACGTGATCGCTTGGGGAAGCAGGATCGACCGCATGGTCTGCCCCCACCGCAAACCGAGCGAGGAGGCCGCCTCGGACTGACCGCGGGGTAGGGCGTTCACGCCGGCGCGCACGATCTCGGCGATGACCGCGCCGTTGTACAGCGTCAGCCCGGTGACCACGCCCGCCAGCGTCGCGTACTCGGAAGGGAAGACGTCGTACTTCGAGTAGGCGAAGTAGGCGAAGATCATCAGAATCAGCACGGGGATGGCGCGGAACAGCTCCACGAACACCGCACAAAACCAACTGATGGCGGGGTGGGCGGACATCCGACCGACACCCAGCAGCAGCCCGAGGATCAACGCCAGCACGATGGACAAACCCGCGGCCTTCAGCGTGCCCAGGATGCCGGGGAGGACGTACGTCGTCCACAGGTTGCCCGTGACGAACGGCTCCCACTTCTCGGCGGTCAGCTGTCCGGCGGTGTCGAGCTTCGAGTAGACCACCCACGCCACGAAGGCGATGACGGCGACCGTTGCCGCGGTGGCGAGATGGTAACGGAACCGGGCCCGTGGTCCGGGAATGTCGAACAGGACCGACGAGCCGCTCATGATCGACCGCTCTTCGCGCAACCGCTCATGCCGGGCGCTCTGTTCTTCGCGCAAGCGCTCATGCCGGGCGCTCTGTTCTTCGCGCAAGCGCTCATGCCGGGCGCTCTGTTCTTCGCGCAAGCGCTCATGCCGGGCGCTCTGTTCTTCGCGCAAGCGCTCATCACCGCGCCACCGCCAATCGCTTGCCCAGCCACCCGAACAACAACCCCAGCGGCAAGGTCAGCACGACGAAGCCGACGGCGAACAGGCTTCCGACCAACAGCAACGCCGACGAGTTCTCCACCCATTCGGACATCAGCAGCGCCGCCTCCGCCACGCCGATCACCGACGCGATGGTGGTGTTCTTGGTCAGCGCGATGAGCACCGATCCCATCGGAATGATGGTCGCGCGGAAGGCCTGCGGCAACAGAATCGACGTCAGGTTCTGGCTGAAGCTCAGCCCCAGGGAGCGGGCGGCCTCGGCCTGTCCGATGGGAATGGTGTTCACCCCGGAGCGCAAGGTCTCACAGACGAACGACGCCGTGTAGACGGCCAAGCCGAGAATCGCCAACCGAAAGTTGCTGTCCTTGATGAAGGTTGGCGAGTCGCCGGAAGCCAGCGTGACCTTCAGGGTGGTCGCCAGTCCCAGCGAGCAGAACAAGATGATCAACGTCAGCGGAGTGTTGCGCACGACGTTGACGTACGCCGTTCCGAGCCAGTTGAGCACGGGTACCGGCGACAAGCGCATCGCGGCGAGCACGGTGCCGATGACGAGCGCACCGATTCCCGCATAGATCGTCAACTGGATGGTGGTCCAGAACGCTGCGAAGAACGCGCCGGGGTCCGAGGTGAACTGCTCCACGTTCGCTCCGCTGGCCTCGCGTCCGCCCGTTACTTCTCGACGGCCGGCGGAGTGGGCGTCTTGATGCCCGCCGGGCCGAGGTTCTTCTCGAACGCGGCCGCCCAAGCGCCGTCGGTCTCCATCTTGGTGATGGCGTCGTTGATCTTGTTCCGCAGTTCGGTGTCGCCCTTCTTCAGGCCGATGCCGTACTTCTCGGTGGAGAACGTGTCGCCGACGACCTTGAAGGTGCCGGGACTCTGGGCGGCGAAGCCGGCCAGAATCACTTCGTCGGTGGTCACGGCGTCGACCGCGCCGCTCTTGAGCGCCTCGACGCACGCGGCGTAGTTCGGGTACTCCTGCAACTGGACGCCCGGATATTCCTTCTTGATGTTCTGCGCCGGGGTCGAACCCTTCGCCGAACACAGCTTCTTGTTGTTCGCCAGCGATTCCTTGCCGGTGATGTCGGTGTTGTCGGCGCGTACCAGCAGGCTCTGGCCGGTGATCAGATACGGCCCGGCGAAGTCGACGCGCTTCTTGCGCTCGTCGTTGATCGAGTAGGTGGCGACGATGTAGTCGACCTGGTTGTTGTCGATCAGGTTCTCGCGTTGACCCGACACCGATTCCTTCCATTCGATCTTGTCGGGTCCGTAGCCGAGTTGCTGGGCGACGTAGGTGGCGACGTCGACGTCGAAGCCGCTCATCTTGCCGTCTTGCGCCTTCAGGCCCAGCCCGGGCTGGTCGAACTTGGTGCCGATGACGATCTTGTCCTTCTTGCCCGATGCCGCGCTATTGCCCTTGTCGCCACCGCCGCAGGCGGTCACCGAGAGGGGCAGGGCAACGGCCAGCGCCAATGCGGCTGCTACCCGAAGTCGCAGGGAAGTCTTGGTTTTGGCACCCAACACGGGGATGTTCCTTTCGCCGAGCTTTAGTGATTGAGGATCTTGCCGAGGAAGTCCTTGGCGCGGTCTGACTTCGGATTGGAGAAGAACTCTTCGGGCTTGGCATCCTCGACGATGGCCCCGTCGGCCATGAAGAGCACCCGATGGGAGGCCCGGCGGGCGAAACCCATTTCGTGGGTTACCACGACCATGGTCATGCCCTCTTCGGCAAGTGAGGTCATGACAGCCAGCACCTCGTTGATCATCTCGGGGTCCAGCGCGCTGGTGGGCTCGT
>JAHFVB010000356.1 GCA_023264755.1 Mycobacterium sp.
GCCACCCCACCCGCCGAAACCGTGGCCGTCGGAACCAACTTCACCGGCACCTACCGGGCGTACTACGGCCCCGGTACCGACCTCGAAGGCAAGCCGGTGGCCGGTGCCCCCGCGACGACCACCACGTGGGGTGTCCGCTCGACGTGTGGTTCCGGCGGCTGCGTGGCCACGGCCTCGGTCATCGGCGGCAGTGGACTGGTGCTGTTGTCGAATCTGGTCTTCGACCAAGTGGGTGGCAGCTGGGTTGCCGTCGGCCTGGCTTCGGCAGATTGCACCGATGGACCCGCCGAGTACTGGGTGTTGTTCACCCTGCAACCCCAACCCGACGGAACGCTGTCCGGCGAAAGCACCAGAGCCACCACGAATGCCGGCTGCGACGCCAAGCGGACGGTGAAGTTCACCCGCACCGGCGATCCCGACCTGAACAAGGTCCCCGACCCCTCGGTACTACCGCCGCGCACGACGTCTCCGGCCACGGCGCTACACGGGAAGTATCACGAATCACTCACGTTCGCGAACGGCAACGTGGTCTCCGGGCAGGACGACCTCACCGTCCGAACGGAGTGTCTGCGCACCGGCGAACGGTGCATCAGCCTGTTCCACGCGACCGACGGAGTGGTGACGCTGATCTTCGCCGACGGCAAGTGGACGCGCAACGAAACGGGCGCGGCCACCTGCACCCAGGGTGGTACCGCACAGATGTCCGTCACCGCCGTATATCCGCTGCCTGCGCAACTGGAGGATCCGATCCCCGTGCTCACCGGGCACGGAACTCAGACCGTCGCACCCGGCGGCGCCTGCCCCGGCGGAGGCGATTTCGTCGACACCTACGAGCGCACCGGCGACTAGCTGTTGCCGGCCACGGGATTCAGGAGTTCCGCTGGCGCTGGTTGGGCTTCTGCCGATACATCTCGGCGTCGGCATTGCGCAGCAGCGCGTCGACGTCGTCAGGGGGGCCGCACGTCCAGCCCACCGAGGCCGTCAGGACCACTGGCGACGTCCCCGTCGAATAGCTTCCGGTGACTGCGTCGCGGATGGCCTCGGCCAACTCCTCGACGTCCTTCGGTGCGGCTTCCGGGACCAGCACGACGAATTCGTCTCCGCCCAGGCGATAAGCGGAATTGGGCGGTCGGACGAGTAGCGCAAGCCGACGGGCGGCGTCGACCAGGACGGCGTCGCCGGTGCTGTGTCCATGGGTGTCGTTGACGTGTTTGAACCCATCGAGATCGACGAAGACGATCCCCACGGCCGCATCGGAACTGGCTGTGCGGCATTGGATGACACGCTCGGTCAGGGCATGTCGATTGAACAACCCGGTGAGCGAATCGGTTAGCGCCATCCGAGCCAGCTCGGCTTCGGCGTTCCTGCGGGCCGTGACGTCTTGGAACTGTGCGACGATCACGTCGTCACCGCCGTAGGCGCCGGGCACCAGCACCGCGTTGCGATGCATCCAGATCGTCGCGCCGTCGCGCCGCACGTAGCGCCGTTCGGACGTCGAGCGCGACACCATTCGGCTTTGCAGCCGGGCCAATTCGGCATCGGTGGCCGCACGGTCCTCGGGATGTACGAGGTCGCAAAGGCTCTTGCCGATCAACTCCTCCGCCGGGTAGCCGACGAGGGCGCATAGCGCCGGGTTGATCTGCAACGTGTGCGCCGTGGTGGTCAGTACGGCCTTGCCGAAGGGGGCGTTCTCCATGCTGATCGCGAACAGCCGTTGCGCCTCGTCGCGGGCATGCTCGGCCTCCACGCGGGCAGTCACGTCGGTGACCTGGACGTAGAAGCCCTGCACCTCGCCGTCGACGATGTCGGGTACGTAGGAGGCCTGGGTGTATCGAGTGGCGCCGTGGCGGTCGATCAGCGTGCGCTCGAAGAGCTGTTCGCGACCTGCCAACACCCCCTCGATGTAGGGCAGGTTGAGCGCGTACACGGTTTCGCCGAGGACGTCGCGGATGTGACGTCCGTGCGCCTCGGCCGGCGTGATGCCGAAGTATTCGACGTAGGCGTCGTTGGCGATCACGTTGCGCAGGTCGCGATCCCAGTAACCGATCATCGCCGGAAGCCGATCGAGCAGGATCCGTAGGCGCCGGGCTTCCTCCTGCGGAGTCAGCTGGTCCTGGCGGACGTCGATCGGACGGGGTTTGCCCTGAGGTGACACCAGCAAAATTCGTTACCCACCCCGCCTGCGCTTACCCAAGAGACCGAAGCCGGCTGCGTAGTGCCGGCCCAGCCGAATCGCGGATCGTCGATCACCCGACCGTTCGGCCATGACGGGCGAATTTACCGCAACGTCAGATCCTCGGCAACGGATTGGACCCGGCCGATTCAATTGCCGCCGCCGGGCCATCGACGTCATGGGCAAACCGAGCGAGAGCAATGACGCAAAATCGCCGCACCAGCTGATTAGTCTGCACGCGTGAATCCTGATCAGGCGTGCAGCTCCGACCAATGGAGCATGCTGACTTCGGCTTCGTCGATTTCCCAACTCGCCGGGGTACTCGGCGGCTTTCTCATCACTGCGATCGCCCTGCTGTTCGATCGCAACAGCCGGGAGGGCGTCCACACGCTCGCGTTGTTCGCCTCGGCCGTGCTGATCCTCATGCTCGATAGCTTTCTCTTCAGCATCGTCACCGGAACCGTGATCCCGGATGACGGCGATCGCCGAGGAATCTGCGCGATCGCGTGGACTCAGGGCGCCGTATCGACCGGGATGTTGGCCGCAGGTACGACCGCGCTGTTCGGCGGACTCGGCTGGATGCTGGCCAGCCACGCCGTCAACAAGGTATCCACCGACGTATCTGCCAATGCGTCGGATTCCGACGGCGACGGCATCCGCGCCTATTGCTTTCTCGCGGAGCTCGGCGGCTGGCTGACCTTCGCATCGGCCATGGCAATGACACTGGTCCTCAGCGAGACGTCGATCGACTACCTTCACTTCATGTTCGGCCGCAAACCCGAACTGTGGGTCGTGGGAGTCATCACCAGCTCCGCGGCGATCATCATCCTTGTCGACTTCGTACTGGTGTACTTGCGCACCAGGACCCTGCGCTCGGCGCTGCTCGACGTCGCCGATCCCACTCGTCTCGCATTGCGGTCAATCAAGGTCGCCACCGTCACGATGGTCGTGCTCTCGATCGTCGGCTCCTGGCTGGTGATGAGTCTGGCCCGCTTCCCGAAGGACTGGCTGACAGCGCCGAACACCGGCGCCGTCGTGTTCGTTCTGGTCCTCACGTTCGTGGTGCCCACCGTCGTGTCCACGGGGATCTGCTATTCGGTGGCCAGCACCAAGGAACGTCCGCACACCCACACCCCCGACGATGGCGATGTAGACGCAGTTCCTAGTGGACCGCCTCGAACGCCTCCACGACCTCGGCCTTGATGCGCCCGCGGGCGGCTACCTCGTAACCGTTCTTGCGCGCCCAGTCCCGGATGGCCGCCAACTGCTCCGGGGACACCTTTCCGTTGGACTTGCCGTTACCGGCGGCCTTGACGCTGCCGCGGACGCCGCGGACCTTCACCGCCGAGTCGACGTACGGCTTGAGCGCCTTGTCGAACTTGGCGATATTCGGGGCCGAAAGGTCGATTTGATACGAGACGCCTCGCACCGAGAACTCGACTCTTTCTCCGGCGCCATCCGCGATTTCGGATCCGTCGATATCGTCGATTAATTGACGGACAATTCGTTCAGCCACGGCGACTCCCTCGGTGTCAATATTGCTTATATTCGAGGGTACCAGCGGGGTAACTGAATGCGACGAATAATTTGATATCCCGTCAGCACTAACCGACAGCCCGCATAAGACCGAATACCGAGACCCACTCGACCGCCGAAATCATGAATGTCCGATCATTCGAGATTCCGGATCGGAAAGCTCTGTCGGCCTTCACGACTTCATTCTTGGGCCGCGGTTCCGCTGCGCCCCAGCCCGAGTTCGGATATTCACTTGGTTAGTCACTTCGATTCCTACGTGACGAGAAGTCTTCGATTGGGCGGAGGGGATCCGAGCGGAGGTATGGCGGTTGTAACGCCAAGCGGTCCCGCGCACACGACCCGGATGTGTTCTTCGCCAATACCCGGACGCCGTCCGATGGACGGATTACGTCGCCGTCCACGAGCTCCGACGCCGCCCCTGCCCTTCGGACGAATTCGAACCTCGGTGCTGCGACGTTGGTGGCGGCGTGACGACCACGGCACCCATGCGCTTGCGCAGTACCGCCGTGACCGCTCGCGTTGGCGCGGCCTTGGGCGTCACCATTGCGATCTGCTTCGCCACCGGCTTGATCAGCCATTTCATCCAGCACCCGCAGCCATGGTTCTACTGGCCGACCCGGCCGGTGTGGCTGTACCGACTGACCCAGGGATTGCACGTCGGCTCGGGTATCGCCGCCATTCCGCTGCTCGTGGTCAAGCTGTGGTCGGTCTTCCCGAAACTCTTCGAAAAGCCCCTCATCGGCGGCTTGACGCGACAACTGGAGCGCCTGTCGATTCTCGTGTTGGTCGCGTCGGTAATGTTTCAGCTCAGCACCGGGCTGCTGAACATTGCCCAGTGGTATGCGTTCCGGTTCTTCTTCACCACCAGTCACTACG
Organism: Mycobacterium sp.; assembly: GCA_023264755.1. Lineage (GTDB taxonomy): Bacteria > Actinomycetota > Actinomycetes > Mycobacteriales > Mycobacteriaceae > Mycobacterium. The sequence goes on from JAHFVB010000356.1 coordinate 4,586, forward strand.
CCATGGCCTACGTGGCGTTCGGCGCCGTGATCTTGCACATCGCGATCAAGCTGCCGGTGATCCGCCGAGCCCTAGGCGAGCCGCTGGAGCCGTTGTTACCCGAACCGCCCCGGGCCGGACCATCGCGTCGCACCGTGCTGTGGGGAACCGGCCTGGCAGTGGGGTTGGCGACGGTCGTCACAGCGGGACAGAGCGTGCCCGCGTTGCGGCGAATCTCGGTGTTGGCTCCGCGTTCTGGGCTTGGCCCGCAGGGACTTCCGGTGAATCGCACCGCCATCGCCGCTGGAGTGCTTGGCAGTGCACGGTCCCCCGACTACCGGCTGACGGTGACCAACGGGGCGACGAAGCGGACGTTCAGCGTGGCCGAGTTGGCGGCCCTGCCACAGGCCACTCGAGCCCTACCGATCGCCTGCGTAGAGGGCTGGAGCGTCAATGCCGAGTGGACTGGGATCGTCTTGTCCGAGCTGGTGGCGCTGGTCGGCGGGGCCCCCGACGCCGATGTGCGGATGATCTCCCTGGAGCCGCCGGGACCGTACTCTCGCACCGTGCTGCCGGCCAGGCATGCCCGCGACTCTGACACCTTGATCGCGTTGCGGCTCAACGGTCGGACACTGGACCTCGATCACGGCTATCCGTGCCGTCTGATAGCGCCGACCAGACCCGGCGTGCTGCAAACGAAGTGGTTGTCCCGCATCGAGGTGGTTCCGACATGAGGACCGCACGCGTGAGCTTGGCGGTCGCCGCCCTGCTGCTCGCCGGTTACGGGGTGGTGCTGCTGCTGGACGAACCGTGGGTGATTCTGCTGCGCATCGTGGTGTGGGCCGGCGCCGGGGTGGTGTTGCATGACTTCGTGTTCGCACCACTGTGCGTGGCCCTGGGGTTCGCGGGTCGGCGTCTACTCCCCCGGCGCTGGTGGGCGCCCGTCACCATTGCCGCGCTGTGCAGCGTGACGCTCGCGCTGCTGGCAGTTCCGGTCT
>JAHFVB010000357.1:0-4091 GCA_023264755.1 Mycobacterium sp.
AGGATCAGGGCGAGCAGCAGCCACAGCGGAGCTCGTCCCGGCAGTGCCAGCACCACGGTCCACGCCGCCGCATTGCTGAAGATGATCGCCAGCACGATCCGCGAACGCCGATGCGGATACCTGCCGGTGAAGATGCCGATCGCGATGCCCGCCGAGATCGCGGCGACTACCGACGCGGTCAAGAGCGCACCGGTGACCGTCGTCGAAAGGCCTTGAGCCACGGTCAGGTACGGCACTCCCCACATCAGGGCGAAGACGGTCACGGAGAACTGCGTGCCCATGTGGGTGAAGAAGCCAAGTCGGGTGCCGGGCCGCAACCACACGGTCTTGACACTGGCGAGGGTCGCGCGCACCGACATCGTCTCGCCGTCGACCGCGCGGCCCCGCGGGGTGTCCTTGACGACGGCCAACGCAAGCATCATCGCGAGCACTCCAAGCGCTGCGACGGAGCTGTACGCAGTGGCCCACGTCGTGCCGGTGAGCAACGCGAGGAACGGGACCGCGGACAACACCTGCCCCAACTGGCCGAAGATTCCGGTGAGCTGCGTCAGCAGCGGCGCCCGGCGAGCGGGGAACCAATGCGGCACCAAGCGCAATACCGAGATGAAGGTGACCGCGTCGCCGAGTCCGACCACCGCCCGAGCCCCGAGTGCCAAGGGCAGTGACGTCGTGAGCGCCAGCGCGAGTTGGCCGATCGCCATCAAGGCACCCCCCGCGACGATGAGCACGCGCGATCCGAACCGGTCCAGAAGTAGGCCCGCGGGCACCTGCGCGGCGGCGTAGACGATGACCTGAAGAACCACGAACGTCGAGAGCACCCCGGGGCTGGCTCCGAACCGGGCGGCGGCGTTCAGGCCCGATACCCCCAAGGTGGTGCGATCGAGGACGGCGACGATGTAGGCCAGCAACCCCGTCGCCCAAACGATCCATGCACGCACTTGGATCATCGTTGCCTACGCACCCGGCCGCGCGCCAATCGTACGTCGTGCTGCAGATCTCGCAAACTTCCGACCGGCGCTACAGTGGAGCTGTAAATTGACGCGACGGCAAGAGCGAAATGGCTCTGAGCACTAGTTTGGGGTGGAACTGAGTGGCCGAATATCGAATCGAGGAGCTGGCGAACGTCTCAGGGGTCAGTGTCCGCAACATTCGGGCCTACCGTGAGCGTGGTCTGCTCGACCCGCCGCGGCGCCAGGGCCGAACGTCGTTGTACAACGAGCACCACGTCGGTCAGTTGAAGGCGATCGGCGAACTGTTGCGGCGGGGGTTCAGTTCGGTCCACATCGCCGAATTCTTCGACGGCATCCGCCGCGGTCACGACCTTGCGGAGCTGCTCGGCCTGCGACATGCGTTCATCGGCCACAAATCGGAAGCGAGCCCGGTCGTCATCGACGTGGACGCGAGTGGTCCAGAGGCGCAGCGGGCGTGCTTCGTCGGGCTCGCGCAAGTCATCGACGGACGGCTGGCGCTCCAGAACTCCAAGATCGCCGCCGTCGTGACGGGTGCCGACGACCCGGTGGGCTACCTCAGGGCGATGCTGCGGATGCACGATGCCGCCGGTCGTGAACTCGACGCGGTGGCCGCGGTCGCGGCAACCGTCTTCGAGGAGTCGATCGTGGCCCGCTACGGCGCGAACTTCGTGCCGCGCCCCGAGCACATGGCGGACTTGCTGCGTCGTGCTGCAGACCTGCGCGCCCTGGCCGAGCACGTGATCGCCGAGCGGCTCGACGGCGCGGTCAAACGTGGGCTCGCCGGCGCGGTCGCCGACTACACCGCGGCCACACACGCCAAGCGGGACTCGGCACCGAAGCCGCCGTAGGCCTCACACCCGGGTGGTGGCCGGATCGCCGCCGAAGCGCTGCGCCAGCCACACCGGGATGATCGCCAGCACCGTCAGTACGGCTGCCACGACGTTGATCACCGGGGCCTGGTTGGGCCGGGACAAGTTGCCGAAGATCCAGATGGGCAGCGTCTGCACGGTCGGGCCCGCGGTGAACGTGGTCACCACGACCTCGTCGAAGCTCAGCGCGAAGGCCAGGATCGCACTGGCCACCAGGGCGCCACGCATCATCGGAAAGGTGACGTAGCGGAACGTCTGCCATGGCGTGGCGCCCAGGTCTGCCGAGGCGTCGTCCAATTGAGTGCCGAGTCGGCGCAGCCTGGCCTGGGTGTTGTTGAAGACGATGACGATGCAGAACGTCGCGTGACCCACGATGACCGTCGCCAACCCCAACGTCACCCCCAGCACCGAGGTGAACGTGGCGTTCAGCGCGATGCCGGTGACGATGCCGGGCAACGTGATCGGCAGCACGACCAGGAAGCTCACGGTGTGGCGCCCGAAGAAGTCGTAGCGCTGAACGGCGAAGGCCGCCATGGTGCCGAGCACCAACGCAATCGCGGTGGCACACAGCCCGACCACCACCGAGTTCCCCAGCGACGTCCACATCCCGGAGCTCTGCCACGTGTCGGCCCACCAGCGCAGCGTGAACTCGCGCGGTGGGAAGGAGAACGTGCGCGACTTGTTGAAGGCGTTGACCACGACGAGCAGCATTGGCGCGTAGAGGAACACCAGTACGAGTACCGTCCAGGCCTTGGCCGTGCGGCGCACTCCCGAAGACAGCATCAGACGTTCTCCAACGCGCCGGTGCGCCGCATCGCCAGCAGGTACAGCACGACGGCGGTCAGCGGAATCAGCGACAACGCTCCGGCCAGCGGCTGGTTGGTGGACAGCTGGTCGTAGATGACGTTGCCGATCAGCTGCGTCGAGCCGCCGACGATCTTGACGGCGATGTAGTCGCCGAGGGACAGCGAGAAGGTGAAGATCGACCCCGCCGCGATACCGGGGAAGACCAACGGCGCCACCACCATCCGCAGTGTCGAGGCATCCGACGCGCCAAGGTCGGAGCTGGCGTCGATCAGGCTGTCGGGTACGCGTTCGAAGGCCGCGAACACGGGAATGATCATGTAGGGCAGCCACAGGTAGGTCAGGGTGATCACCGTCGCCGTCAGGCCGTAGCCGGGGGTGTAGCCCGACGCCCAGGCCAGCGGTCCCTCGCCGGAGAGCATGATCCGCCACGAGTACGCCTTGACCAGATAGCTGGCCCACAACGGCGTGGTCACCGCCACGACGAGGACCAATCGCATTCGCGGCGAAGCGATCTTGGCCATGTACAACGCCAGTGGGACGGCCAGCGTGATGCAGCAGGCCGTGACCAACAGTGCGACCCCGATGGTGCGCAGTGCCACCGCGCGGAACGTGGGATCGGTGACGACGCGCACGACGTTCTCACTGGTGAGCGTGTGCACCACCGCATCGGTGAACGTGTCGGTGGTCCAGAACGCCGAAATGAGTAGTACGGCAAGCGAACCCAGATACGCAACGATCAGCCAGGCGAGTGGCGGCACCAAGAGGAAGGCCAGTGCCGCCCTGCGCCCGACCGTCGGAGTCGTTGAAGGGGAACCAGGCGCAGCCGCCATCACCCCTTGATCTGCTGCCACTTGTCGACCCACTGGTCGTAGGTCGTGCAGTCGTCACCGCTGCCGTCCACGCACTTCTTCTGCGGCGTGGTCCAGTAGTGCAGCTGGTCGGCGAACTTCTCGTCGGTGGCGTGGAAGATGTCGCAGAAGTCCTTCTGAGTGGTGTGCTCACAGGCCTTGGTCTGCGCGGGCGCCTCGCCGAAGTATTCGGCAACCTGGGCGTTGACCTCGGGGGAGGTGATCCAGTCCATCCACTTGTACATGCAGTTCGGGTGGGCGGCCTTCGCCGAGATCATCCAGGTGTCCGACCAGCCGGTGGCGCCTTCCTTGGGTAGCACCGTGTTGACGTGCACCTTGTTCTCCGACCCGATGGTGTTGGCAATCACCTGCCACGTCGTGCCGATCACCGACGTGCCCGACTCGAAGGCCTGAACCTCCTTGGTGTAGTCCGACCAGTACTCGCTGATGTTCTCCTTCTGCGCCTTGAGTAGGTCGGTGGCCGCGTCCAGCTGCGCCGATGTCAGCGAGTACGGGTCCTTGATCCCCAACTCGGGCTTGGTCTTCAACAGGAAGAGGGCGGCGTCGGCGATGTAGGACGGGGAGTCATAGGCCGG
>JAHFVB010000357.1:4101-5555 GCA_023264755.1 Mycobacterium sp.
CATCGGTGACCACCGCGGTGTTGTACATCAGCAGGTTCGCGCCCCAGCCATGCGGGATTCCGTACATCTGCCCGTTCACCGAGTTCCACGACTTGTCCTTGAGGAACGGCGAAATGGTCGCGTAGTTGGGCACCAGGGAGGTGTTGACGGGCGCGACGTCACCGGCGTAGACCAGCCGCATGGAGGCATCACCGGAGGCCGAAACACCGTCGTACTGACCGGTTCTCATCAGCTTGAGCATCTCGTCGGAGGTGTTGCCGATCGTGACGTTGACCTTGCAGCCGGTCGACTTCTCAAACGGCGTCACCCAATCGACCGTCTTGTCGTTGGAGCCGTTCTCCACGTAGCCCGGCCACGCGACGAGGTTGAGTGTGCCTTCGCCGTCGCCGACCGTCTTGAGGGGCTCCAGCTTGGGTGGCGCCTGTCCGCTGCCTCCGGATGGCGAACTGGAGCACGCGACTACCAGCGCCGCGCACGCGGCCAGGGTGACTCCGAGCCGGAAAACCTGGGATCTCATTGGGAGCGCTCCATTCTCGTGAATTGATGGTCGTTGTCAGAGCTCGTGGACGGCGGACTCGGGCCAAGCCAAGGTGACGGCGCTGCCGTGGGCCAGGTCGGCGGGCAGGCTGGCGGCGGCATTGAGCACCGTCGCCACCAGCGTGAGGTCGGTTGCGGTGATGGCGGCGATCCGCGTGGTGGGGCCTGCGTAGATCACTTCGCTCACGGTCGCGTCGACGGTGTACCAACCGGCTCCGGTGGCCTCGCCCGGGGCCAGCACGGCCACCCGTTCCGGTCGTACCGTGAACGAGCCGGGCCTTCCGAGCAGGGCAGCGGCGGCGGCGCCGTCGAACACGTTGGACGTGCCGACGAAATCGGCGACGAAGCGAGTCGCCGGGCGCTCGTAGACGTCGCGCGCCCGGCCGATCTGCTCGATGCGTCCGGCGTTGAACACCGCGAGTCGGTCGGACAACGTCAGGGCCTCGTCCTGGTCATGGGTGACGATGACGAACGTGATGCCGACTTCGCGCTGAATTGCCTTGAGCTCCACCTGCATCTGCTCGCGCAGTTTGAGGTCCAGGGCGCCGAGGGGCTCGTCGAGTAGCAGTACGCGTGGCCGTCCGACGAGCGCGCGGGCCAGCGCCACGCGTTGGCGTTGGCCGCCGGACAGCTGTGCCGGTCGTCTCCGGGTGTGCTCGGCGAGCCGGACCATGTCGAGCGCGTCCGAGGCCCGGCGGCGACGTTCGGCCTTGGGTACCCCGCGGACGCGCATGCCGTACTCGACGTTCTGGGCCACCGTCATGTGGGGGAAGAGCGCGTACTCCTGGAACACTGTGTTGACGTCCCGGCTGCGGGCCGGCTGGCCGGTGACGTCGAGGCCCCCGAGTCGGACTACCCCGGCCGTCGGCTGCTCGAATCCGGCGATCATCCGCAACACGGTGGTCTTGCCAGATCCG
>JAHFVB010000039.1:0-11602 GCA_023264755.1 Mycobacterium sp.
ACCATGACGACGGCCCGCAACGCGTGGTGGTCGGTGAGTTGGTTGTGTCCGAGCGAGACGAACGCTTCGATGCCGTGTGTCAGCGCGTCCAATCCCGTTGCCGCGTTTAGCCATTCGGGCATGGTGGTGAGCAAGCGCGGATCGATGACGGTGATGTCGGGGACCAGGGCGCGCCCGAGGATGGTGATCTTGGTGCCGCGGGCGGTTTCGGTGACGATGCAGAACTGCGAGACGTCGGCACCGGTGCCCGAGGTGGACGGCACCACCACCAGCGGCGGTATCGGCATGGTGGCCTTGTCGACGCCGGCGTAGTCCAGGATGTGGCCGCCGTTGGCGGACAGGATCGCGATGCCCTTCGCGGCGTCGATCACCGATCCGCCGCCCAGCGCGATCAACACGTCGCATCCGCGGTCCCGGTAGAACTCGTGGCCTGCGGTGATCTCATGGTCCTTGGGATTCGGCGTGATCGCACTCCACACCTTGGCGGCCACCCCTTGGCTGCGTAGGTGCCCGACGAGCTCGGCCACCCAGCCCGCCTCGATCAAGCCGGGGTCGGTCACCAGCAGCGGACGCAATGCGCCCAGCCGTACGGCGGCGTGCGCGGCTTCGGCCATCGAGTCGATGCCGAACACAATCTCGGGGGCGTGGAACTTCAGCAGCCGGGTGGGCACCGAGGACGGTATCGCCGCCGCCGCGATCCTTGCGCTCTCCGGCCTCACGTCAAGCCTCATTGCCTCGCCCCGCCATGTGTGATCCACGCTACATTCCCCCGCCAAGAGTACGGGGACCGTTGGGCTATCCCAACGTGCAGGTGGGCAGGCCGTTACCTACCCGTTCGGGTAGGTAATTCGATGCATCGAGGCGTGCCGCTAGCCCGGGGGAGGGCCGATCGGGACGAAGCCGGCACCCGGTCGATTCTTGGCGTCGACGTCGGCCATGATCGAACTCATCGACATGGTGACGGCCGGGGTGTGCAGCGGAACGTACTTGACCACACAGGTGGGGAGATCTTCGCTGAAGGCCCCGTGGATCATCCCGACCAGATGGTTGTCGACCGTGACGGGGGCACCCGAGTCCCCCGGCTGCCCGCAAACCTGGTTGAGGATGGTGCCCGGCTTGTCGCCCGGGCCCCAGGTGACGCCACAGGAGTAGCCGGTGGTGCGCCCCAGCTTGCAGGCGACCTGGCCGAAGGTGGGATCGGGTGCCAGCCCGTCGATCTGGAACCCGTTGACGGTGTCGACCGGCTGCACCTTGTGCGGGTCGAATTCGATGACGGCGTAGTCGAGGCCTTCGTTGCCGGCCACCATGGTGCCGAGCACCCCGCGGTCCACGGCGGCCTCGGAGGCCACTTGAGCTCCCGGCCCGCCGCAGTGCGCCGACGTGAAGCCGATCAGCTTGCCGCGATTGTCGTGGCCGATGGCGGTGAGCGTGCAGAACGTGTCACCGTCGATGACGATGCCCGACCCGCCGCCCAGGGGCACCAGGTCGTCGGCGTGCGCGGGGGCTGTCAGCGGACCGGCTAGGGCCAAGACCACCATCGCGAACACCGCCGACACCGCACGTTGCCAGCGGTGTATCAACACCCATCTCCACTCGTCAGCCCCGACTGTTGCCAAACCGCGGTCAGTCTATCGTCGGCCGGAATCGAACTGGCCGCTGCGGCATGGCAACATGAACCACGTTGAGCTCTGGATGGATCCGCACGCTGGGAGGACGTAAGCCGTGAGCAGTGGTGACCCCAAGAACGGCGTGCCGACGACCGTGACGTCGATTCCCCTGGTCGACCCCCATGCACCCAAGCCCGATCCCTCGCTCGGCGACCTGGTCAAGGATGCCGCCGCGCAGATGTCGACGCTGGTCAGGGCCGAGGTCGAGCTGGCGAAGGCCGAGCTCACCCGGGACGTGAAGAAGGGGCTGACGGGCAGCGTCTACTTCATCTTGGCGCTAGTGGTGCTGTTCTATTCGACGTTCTTCTTCTTCTTCTTCGTGGCCGAGCTGCTCGACACCTGGATCTGGCGGTGGGCGGCCTTCCTGATCGTCTTCGCGCTGATGGTGCTGACGACGGCGGCGCTGGCCCTGCTCGGCTATCTGAAGGTCCGCCGGATCAGAGGTCCTCAGCAGACCATCGAGTCCGTCAAGGAAGCCCGTGTGGCCCTGCTTCCTGGCGGCGACAAGCCGGCCGCCGGCAGGCCAGGCTCGGCTCCGGTTCCGACCACGGATCCCTCGGGCTGGTAAATGCTGCAGCTCCACCTGGTGCGGTAGTGCCGCCACCTGATCCGTCGGTCACGCGGATCGACGGGCCGTGGCGGCACCTCGAGGTGCACGCCAACGGAATTCGCTTTCACGTCGTAGAGGCCACGCACGCCGAAGCCCCCGCGCCGCCGGCCGGGGAGCGGCCGTTGGTGATCCTGCTGCACGGATTCGGGTCGTTTTGGTGGTCCTGGCGCCACCAGCTCAAGGCGTTGACGGGCGCGCGGGTGGTGGCCGTCGACCTTCGCGGCTACGGCGGCAGCGACAAGCCGCCGCGCGGCTACGACGGATGGACCCTGGCCGGTGACACCGCGGGGCTGGTGCGCGCGCTCGGACACGAGAAGGCCACCCTGGTCGGACATGCCGATGGCGGGCTCGTCTGCTGGGCGACCTCGGTGCTGCATCCGCGGGCGGTGCGAGCCATCGCGTTGGTCAGTTCACCGCATCCGGTGGCGCTGCGCGACTCCGCCATGACCCGCCGAGATCAGGGGCGGGCACTGTTGCCGTGGATCCTGCGGTACCAGCTGCCGTGGTGGCCGGAATACGCGTTGACCCGCGACGACGCCAGGGAGCTCGAGGCGCTGGTGCGCAGCAGGTCCGGGGGCAAGTGGCAGGCCTCCGAGGACTTCACCGAGACCATCGGGCACCTGCGGCGCGCCATTCAGATCCCGTTCGCCGCGCATTCGGCCCTGGAGTACCAGCGGTGGGCCGCCCGTAGCCAGCTCCGCGGCGAAGGGCGTCGCTTCATGAAGTCGATGCGACGCCCCCTGACGGTGCCGGTGTTGCATCTACGCGGCGACGCCGACCCGTACGTTCTCGCCGATCCGGTCGACCGCACCCAGCGTTATGCCCCGCACGGCAGGTACGTATCGATTGCCGGAGCCGGACACTTCGCCCACGAAGAGGCTCCAGATCTGGTCAACGACCAACTGAGTCGGTTCATCGGGCAGGTCTACGCCCGCTAGGGCATGCAGGTGCCGGTGGGCACCTTGCCGGTGTTTCCTACCTTCGCCATCTGCTTGGCGACTTCGTTGGCCGTCAGCACGAATCCGGTATCCGCGTCGTCGACCGCCGCGCCGAACACCACTCCGAGCACCCGGCCGTCGCGATCGATCAGCGGTCCACCCGAATTACCTTGCCGGACAGTGCCTCTGATGGTGTACACCTCACGGACCACGGTGGTGGTGTGATAGATGTCGGGCCCACTGAGCTGGATGATCTCCCGGATCCGGGCCGGAGTCGCGGTGAAGTCGCCACCGCCGGGGTAGCCCAGCACCACCGAGTCGGTGCCGGTCGCGGCCTCCCGCATGTCGAAGGCCAGCGGTGCCGACGGCAGATTGGGCACGTCGAGAATGGAGATGTCGGCGTCGGGGTCGTAGGACACGACGCTCGCGTCATAGGACTGGCCGTCCACCTCGACGGTGACGGTCTCCGATCCGGCGACCACGTGCGCGTTGGACATCACCCGGTTGGGCGAGACGACGAAGCCGCTGCCCTCCAGAATCCGCTGGCAACTCGGCGCGACACCGCGGACCTTGAGCACGCTGGGCCTGGTCGCCGCGACGACGGGATCGGCGGCCAGGCTGGCGTCGGGTACCTCGACGTTGACGATGGGGGTGCGGCCGAACGTCGGGAACACGTCGGGCAGCCCGGTGGTGTCGACGAACTTGCTGAGGCTGGCCCGCAGTTCCCTGGTCACCCATTCCGGTGCCACCTTGTCGACGCCGGTGAGGATCCGCGAACCACGGACGGCGGCCGCGAGATTCGGCTGATCGGAAGTAGTGAACGGAATCGCCAGCACCCAGGCCGCCAGCAAGATGGTGACGACCTGAAGCGCGACCCCGCCCAACGAATCGATGCTGCGTAGCGCCGGATTGCGGATGGCCGCCCTGGCCGCACGGCCGAGCACCACCCCCGCGATCTCCCCGATCACGACCAGTCCGAGCACGAGGAACAGCGCGACGAACAACTTGGTGCGGTTGCCGTCGATGTGGGCGACCACGTGGGGGGCCAGCAACACTCCCGCGACCGCGCCGAGCACGACGCCGACGAAGGACAACACCGAGCCAAGCACACCCGAGCGCCAGCCCGAGACGGCAGCGACGAATGCGATGGCCAGGATCGCGAGATCGAGCCATTGGGACGAGGTCATGAAATGGGACCCCGTAACCGAAGCAAAGTCGACGTCATTATTGGTCTTCACCGTAACCGTTGGTTCTGTCGACGAGCGCGATTGCCTCGTCGAGCTCGCGCACATCGCGAGTGTTCCACGGCTCCGCCCAACCTGCGACGTCGAGCATCGCCGAGACGACCTGGCCGGTGAAACCCCAGACCAGCATCTCGTTGAGCAAGAAGGCAGGACCCGCGAACCGCTGGGTGTTCTGCCGCCGATAGACCATCAGCCGGTTCTCGGGATTGATGAAAGCTCGCACGGGGACCCGCGCCACGATCGCCGTCTCCTGCGGGTCGACGACGCCGACCGGCCCGGGATCCGGCGAATACGCCAGCACCGGGTGCACGTGAAAGCCCGATGGCGGGATGAACATCCGATCCAACGTCGCCAGCGGACGCAGTCGGGAGGGGTCGACGCCCGTCTCCTCGAGCGCCTCGCGCAACGCGGTGAACACCGGACCGTCGTCGCCCGGGTCCGCCGCGCCGCCGGGAAACGCGGCCTGTCCAGCGTGGTGGCGCAACGTCGACGCGCGCACGGTGACCAGGAGATCGACGTCGTCGGGGAGCCCCCCGGTCGGCGAATCCGCGGGCCCGGAGAACAGCACCAGCACCGCCGCGTCGCGGTTCTGACCGGTGAGAGTGGCTGCGGCGTTGGCGGCGGTGAGGCTGGCCAGCACGTCGGCGGGCACGTTGCGGCGGTAAGCGCCGGGCACGTTGGCGACGTTGTCGACCAGCGGCTTGAGCCAGGTCGGGGCGGCCTCGGGAGTGAGCGGAGTGCCTGCGCGGTCGGAACTCAACCCGGCACTCCTATCTGTGGGTGATTCACGGTAACCCTGGATTCACCGCCGCCGCGATCTCGTCGGCGTTGGCGAAGGACCGCGGCAGGATTTCGGCAACGCTACCGTCCGAGCGCAGTACGACCGTCGCAGGCATGACGTTGGGAACCCGCAGAGCGGCCGCGATGAGCCGGCGCCCGTCTTGCAGGGTGGGCAGCCGCACGCCAAGCTCGGCCAGCCGCAACAGGCCGGCGGTCTCGTTCTCGTCCTGATGCACGGTGAGTACGGTCACGCGGTCGCCGACGCGGCGTTGGTACTCGGCCATCGCCGGAAGTTCGTCGGCGCAGGGCCCGCACCAGTAGGCCCACAGGTTCAGCACGGTGGTGCGCCCGGCCAGCGCCTTGGCCACGTCGACCGGTGTGCCGTCACCGGCGCATTCCAGCGTGATGCCACGCAGCGCCGGTGGCCCGTCGCCGCGACCCGCGGCGGGACACGGGGCCAGCTTGGCCTCGGCCCGCGGACCGGACAATGCCTGGGCGGTGTCGGCGTCGCGATGGTCGCGGGCGACGCCCTGGCCACCGAGTCCGGCAGGGGCATCCGGCGCCGAATCGGAGTCGCGCAGTTGTAGCGCCAGCGCGACGACCAGGGCCGCGATCACGATCAGCACCGCAACGGTCCAGCGGGCAGTCCTGCTCATCGATTCGGCGAGGGTCGAAGCGGTGTCACGGGTCGAAGCGTCGTCAAGAGTCGAGGCTCAGAGCCCGGCCAGCGCCAGCAGATGGGCGGTCTCCGGACCCTTCACCAACGGGGCGGCGATGAGCGGATCCGTCGGTCCGGTGCCGAACGAGGGGCAGTCCTTGGCCAATACGCACACCCCGCAGGCGGGTTTCTTGGCGTGACACACCCGACGTCCGTGAAAGATCACCCGATGGCTGAGCAGGGTCCATTCCTTGCGCTCGATGAGCTCTCCGATGGCGAACTCGACCTTCACCGGGTCCTCCAGCGTGGTCCAGCGCCAGCGCCGCACCAATCGGCCGAAGTGCGTGTCGACCGTGATTCCGGGGATGTCGAACGCATTGCCGAGCACGACGTTGGCGGTCTTGCGGCCGATGCCGGGCAGGGTCACCAGCTCGTCGAGGGTGTGCGGAACCTCGCCGTCGAACCGCGCCTCGAGCTCCTGGCCGAGCCGGATCAGCGACGTCGCCTTGTTTCGGAAGAAGCCGGTGGGCCGGATGATGGCCTCGAGCTCGTCGCGGTCTGCGTTGGCGTAGTCCAGGGCGGTGCGGTACTTCGCGAACAGCGCGGGGGTGGTCAGGTTCACCCGCTCGTCCGTGCACTGCGCGGACAGGATGGTGGCCACCGTGAGTTCCAACGGGTTGGTGAAGTCCAACTCGCAATAGACATGCGGAAATGCCTGGGCGAGCGTGCGATTCATGCGCCGCGCCCTTCGCACCAAAGCGGCGTGGGTCTCCCCGTCGAACCTGGTGGACCGCTTGACTGAGTTTGCGGTCGACGCCGCGCGGGATGCCACCGTCTCAGCGTACTGAGGGGGTCCGACAGGGCGCGCAGAGTATAGCCTCCGACCGGTGGCATTTCGTGATCCCGCTGAGACCTTCGGCGTGTTTACTTCGCGATGTGTCTTGGTTGCTCGTCGCGTTCATCCCGGGGTTGCTGATGTTGGCGACCTTCGGATTGGACCGTCTGGAGGCCGGTCTGGACGAGGGCACCGTGTCGCGTACCGACGTCGACGAGATACTCGCGCAGGCCAAGGCGGACACTTCGCGAATGCCGCTAGCCGCCTACGACACCGGTCCGCCGAACACGCTTCCGCTGCGCGAACCGCGCCACGACGAGCGCCCGCTGGCCGAGCCTGCGTCGGATTTGCCGACCCGCGTCTACGTCCATCATCGGCCGAATCCGCAGTTTCAGCCGACTCGACAGCCCTATCGTGTGTAGCGTTGGCTCGTCCCGCAATGGCCTAGCTCTAGACTGAACCGAGCCAACCAGCCGGGGTTGGCCTGCGCACCAGCAAACCATCGAACAGCTTAAGAGGGGCAACGTGGACGAGATCCTGGCCAGGGCCGGAATCTTCCAGGGAGTCGAGCCAACCGCGGTCTCCGCGCTGACCAAGCAATTGCAGCCCGTTGACTTCCCGCGCGGGCACACCGTGTTCGCGGAGGGCGAGCCTGGCGACCGGCTCTACATCATCATCACCGGCAAGGTGAAGATCGGACGGCGCTCCCCGGACGGTCGGGAGAACCTGCTGACCATCATGGGCCCGTCGGACATGTTCGGCGAGTTGTCGATCTTCGACCCGGGTCCCCGTACGTCGAGCGCGACGACCATCACCGAGGTACGTGCGGTCTCGATGGATCGGGACGCCCTGCGGGCGTGGATCGCCGATCGACCGGAGATCGCCGAGCAACTGCTGCGGGTGTTGGCCCGCCGACTGCGTCGGACCAACAACAACCTGGCCGACCTGATCTTCACCGACGTGCCCGGCCGCGTGGCCAAGCAGCTGCTGCAGCTGGCCCAGCGATTCGGCACCCAAGAGGGTGGGGCACTGCGCGTGACGCACGATCTGACTCAGGAGGAGATCGCCCAGTTGGTCGGCGCCTCCCGGGAAACGGTCAACAAGGCACTCGCCGACTTCGCCCACCGCGGTTGGATTCGCCTGGAGGGCAAGAGCGTGCTGATCAGCGACTCCGAGCGGCTGGCCCGCCGCGCCCGCTAGGACCTGCGGTTCGTGGAGTTTCAGCGGCGCCCAGCGCCGCTGAAACTCCACGACTCACTCGCGTAGGTAGTTGAGTTGGGCCTGGACGCTCCATTCGGCGTGGTCCCACAGCTTCTCGTCGACGTCGGTGTAGACGTGCTCGACGAGCTGGCGGGCCGTCGCGTCGGCACCCAGTACCTCCAGCGCGGCCCGGATCTGGTCCAGCCGCTCCTGCCGGTGCGCGAGGTAGGTCGCGGTGATCGCTTCCAGGTCGGGGAGCTCGGGTCCGTGCCCGGGTAGCACCGTCCGCTCCCCAAGTCCGTTCAGCCGGCGTAGCGACTCCAGGTACTCCCGCAGGCTTCCGTCCTCGTTGTCGATCACGGTGGTGCCGCGGCCCAGCACCGTGTCGGCGGTCAGCACGGCCCCACCGGTGGCGGCGCTGCGCCGGCCCGGCAGGTCGACCAGGAACGACAACGAATCGGCCGTGTGACCTGGCGTCGCCATCACCTTGATGCTCAGGCCGGCGGCTTCGATGACCTCGCCGTCGGCCAGCGGCCCGCCCAGCCCGCGGAGGAATCCGCTGCCGACGGCGCGCACCGTGGCTCCGGTCCGGTCGACCAGCTTGTCGATCGCGTCGGTGTGATCGCCGTGTTTGTGGCTTATCAGTACGAGCGAGATCGGGCCGAGGCTCGCGATCCGTTCGATGTGCGCGTCGTCATCGGGCCCGGGATCGACGATCACCCGCTCGTCGCTGCGCGGACCTTGCAGGACCCACGTGTTCGTGCCCTCGAGCGTCAGCATGCCGGGGTTGTCGCACAGCAGCACCGACGCCGTGTCGGTGATGCGACGCAGTTGCCCGTACGCCGGATGCCCGAGGGAGTTCACGCCACCTCGACGATGAGCTCCACCTCGACCGGCGCGTCCAGCGGCAGTTCGGATACCCCGACCGCCGAACGGGCGTGCGCTCCGGCGTCGCCGAAGACCTCACCGAGCAGTGCCGACGCGCCGTTGACGACACCCGGCTGGCCGTTGAAGCCCGGTGCGGACGCCACGAATCCGACGACCTTGACCACCCGGGTGACGGAGTCGATGCCGACGAGCGCGTGCACGGCGGCCAGTGCATTGAGTGCACACACCCTGGCCAGCGCCCTGGCGTCGTCCGGGCTGACGGCTGCGCCGACCTTGCCGGTCCGCGTCAGTTCGCCTGCGACCATCGGCAGCTGGCCCGACGTGTAGACCAGGTTGCCGGTCCGCACCGCGGGCACGTAGGACGCCAGCGGTGTGACCACCGCGGGTAGTTCGATGCCCAGCTCGGCCAGCCGGGCGGAGACGCTTCCGGAGTCGCTTCCGGACTCGCTCATTTCGGCCGCTTCATGTACGCGATGTGGTTCTCCCCGGTGGGTCCCGGCAGCACGGAAACCAACTCGTAGCCCTGATCGCCCCACTGATCGAGGATCTGCTTGGTCGCGTGTATCAGCAACGGGACCGTCACGTATTCCCACTTGATCAGTTCGCTCATGTCGCTGAGCTTAACTGGCGGCGGGCCGCCCACAGCTAGCATGCGGAGGTGGCTTCCCAGACTTCTGCATCCCACGGCCGAACCACAGCGGGGTGGCCGGCCCGCATGAACAGTGCGCGCCTGCACTTCGTGACCGGCAAGGGTGGCACCGGCAAGTCGACCATCGCCGCGGCGTTGGCGCTCGCGTTGGCTGCGGGCGGACGCAAGGTGCTGCTGTGCGAGGTCGAGGGACGCCAGGGCATCGCGCAGTTGTTCGACGTACCTCCGTTGCCCTACCAAGAAGTGAAGATCGCCACCGCCGAGGGGGGCGGCCACGTCAATGCGCTCGCCATCGACACCGAGGCGGCGTTCCTGGAGTACCTCGACATGTTCTACAACCTCGGCATCGCCGGGCGGGCCATGCGTCGCATCGGGGCCGTCGAGTTCGCGACGACGATCGCTCCCGGGCTACGCGACGTCTTGCTCACCGGCAAGATCAAGGAGATCGTCGTCCGCCACGAGAAGGGCAAGCAGGATGCCTACGATGCCGTCGTCGTGGACGCCCCACCGACTGGGCGCATCGCCCGCTTCCTGGACGTGACGCAAGCCGTTTCCGAGCTGGCCAAGGGTGGCCCGGTCCATTCGCAGGCCGACGGGGTGGTCAAGCTGCTGCACTCCGAGACCACCGCCATCCACCTGGTCACCCTCTTGGAGGCGTTGCCGATTCAGGAGACCGTGGAGGCCATCGAGGAGCTCAAGGCCCTCGGGTTGCCGATCGGCAGCGTGATCGTCAACCGCAACATCCCCAACTACTTCGCACCGACGGACCTGGCCAAGGCCGCCGAAGGCGACGTGGACGCCGACGCAGTGCGCGCCGGCCTAGCCAAGGCGGGAATCACCTTGTCCGACAAAGACTTCGCCGGACTGCTCACCGAGAGCATCCAACACGCGACGCGCATCGCCGCCCGGGCCGAGAGCGCCGAGCAACTCGACGAACTCGACGTGGCGCGGCTCGAGTTGCCGGCCATCCGCGACGGAGTCGACCTGGGCAGCCTGTACGAACTCGCCGAAGAGCTTGGCGCCCAGGGGGTTAGGTGATGAGCACGATTCCACGCGTCCTCGACATGGGGGCCATCCTGGCCGATACGTCCAATCGGGTCGTCGTCTGTTGCGGCGCGGGCGGGGTGGGCAAGACCACCACCGCAGCGGCCATGGCCCTGCGGGCGGCCGAGTACGGGCGCACCGTCGTGGTGTTGACCATCGATCCGGCGAAGCGCCTGGCTCAGGCGCTGGGTATCGAGGATCTCGGGAACACCCCGCAACGGGTACCGCTGGCGCCCGAGGTCAAGGGCGAGCTCCACGCGATGATGCTCGACATGCGGCGCACCTTCGACGAGATGGTGGTCCAGTACTCCGGAGCCGACCGCGCTGAGTCGATCCTGGAGAACCAGTTCTATCAAACCGTCGCGACGTCGCTGGCCGGCACGCAGGAATACATGGCGATGGAGAAGCTCGGCCAGCTGCTCGGCGAGGACAAGTGGGATCTCGTGGTCGTGGACACGCCCCCGTCGCGTAGCGCGCTGGACTTCCTCGACGCTCCAAAACGGTTGGGCAGCTTCATGGATAGTCGGCTCTGGCGGCTGTTGCTCGCCCCCGGCCGCGGCATCGGGCGGCTGGTCACCGGCGCGGTCGGCCTCGCAATGAAGGCACTCTCGACCGTGTTGGGCTCCCAAATGCTTTCCGATGCAGCTGGTTTCGTGCAGTCACTGGACGCCACCTTCGGCGGATTCCGGGAGAAGGCCGACCGGACCTACGAGTTACTCAAGCGCCGCGGGACGCAGTTCGTGGTCGTCTCGGCGGCTGAACCGGATGCCTTGCGGGAGGCGACGTTCTTCGTCGACCGGCTGTCCGAGGAGCGGATGCCCTTGGCGGGGCTCATTCTCAACCGCACCCACCCGATGCTGTGCGACCTGCAGGCCGACAAGGCCAACGAAGCCGCCGACCAACTGGCCGAAGAGGATGGTCCCGAGTCGTTGACGGCGGCCATCTTGCGGATCCATGCCGACCGGGCGATGACGGCCAAACGAGAGGTGCGGCTGCTGTCCAGGTTCACCGGTGCCAACCCTGGGGTGGCGATCGTCGGTGTTCCGTCCCTGCCGTTCGACGTGTCCGACCTCGAGGCCCTGCAGGCCA
>JAHFVB010000039.1:11612-15910 GCA_023264755.1 Mycobacterium sp.
CGGTCATTCCGCCCCACACCCCGAATTCGACGCGATTGTCCAGCGCATCGGCCCCACACTCGGATATCACCGGGCAATGGCGACAGATCACGGCGGCCTTGCGCTGGGCGGCCCCGCGAACGAAGAGCTCGTCGGGATCGGCTTGACGACAGCGGGCCTGGGATACCCACGCGATGCGGGCCTCGGCCTCTGCACCTTGGACTACACCGTTGACGGGAGAGATTGTCATTGTCCTGCGCGCCGCGGGCCGTGTACCTGACACCAGCGATCCCTTCGTCCAGCCGCCCTGATTCGGCGGTCCAAACCACGGTGTAGAAGCCTCATGCGATCTACGCCACATTGCGATCTTGGTGTTACCTAGATCGCACTGTGTGTTCAAGCTAGGTGGTCAGGGGGGTTTTGCGCAACAGTCAAAAGTCGTTTTTTTGGGACGACCGTGCCGTGACCCAATCTTTGCGCATGATCACGCCCAAGGGCAGCCCCAATCTGATATCTCTTTCCAGCGGTCAGGAGGATGCGGACAAGGGACGTCGCTAGTCTGTAGCCATGTCTGAGCCGACCTCACCGCGTCCCCCGACGGCGGTGACGGTCATCAAACTCGGGTGGTGCATCTTGTTGGCCAGCGTCATCGCGGCCGCGCTGATGTTCCCGATGGTCGGTGGTATCGGCCTCATGTCCAATCGGGCCTCCGACGTCGTCGCCAACGGCTCCGCGCAACTGGTCGAGGGCGAGGTGCCCGCGGTCTCGACGATGGTCGACGCCAAGGGCAACACCATCGCCTGGCTGTACACCCAACGCAGGTTCGAAGTGCCCAGCGACCAGATCTCCAACGAGATGAAGCTCGCCATCGTCTCCATCGAGGACAAGCGGTTCGCCGAGCACAACGGCGTGGACTGGAAGGGCACCCTGACGGGGTTGGCCGGGTACGCCTCGGGCGACGCCGACACCCGCGGCGGCTCGACGCTCGAACAGCAGTACGTGAAGAACTACCAGTTGTTGGTCATCGCCCAGACCGACGCCGAGAAGCGCGCGGCCATCGAGACGACGCCGGCGCGCAAGCTCCGCGAGATCCGGATGGCGCTGACGCTGGACAAGACCTTCACCAAGCCGGAGATCCTCACCCGGTACCTGAACCTGGTCTCGTTCGGCAACGGCGCATTCGGCATTCAGGATGCCGCCCAGACGTACTTCGGCATCAACGCCTCAGAGTTGAACTGGCAGCAGGCGGCCCTGCTGGCCGGCATGGTCCAGTCGACGAGTGCGCTGAACCCCTACACCAACCCCGACGGCGCACTCGCTCGACGAAACATCGTGTTGGACACGATGATCGAGAACATTCCCCAGGAAGCCGATGCGCTGCGGGCGGCCAAGACCCAGCCGCTCGGCGTACTCCCCCAGCCCAACGAACTACCCCGTGGCTGCATCGCCGCGGGCGACCGCGCCTTCTTCTGCGACTACGCGCTCGACTACCTGGCCCGCGCGGGCATCAGCAAAGAACAGGTGGCCAAGGGCGGATACCTGATTCGCACCACGCTCGACCCCGACGTGCAGAACACGGTCAAATCGTCCATCGACGGCATCGCCGCACCCGACCTGCCCGGCGTCGCCAGCGTGATGAGCGTGGTCAAGCCGGGCAAGGACGCCCATCCGGTCCTCGCGATGGCGAGCAACCGCACCTACGGGCTCAACCTGGACGCCGGCGAAACCATGCAGCCGCAACCGTTCTCACTGGTCGGCGACGGAGCCGGGTCGATCTTCAAGATCTTCACCACCGCAGCGGCGTTGGACATGGGCATGGGCATCAACGCCACCCTGGACGCCCCGGCGCGCTTCGAGGCCAAGGGGCTGGGTAGCGGCGGCGCCAAGGGCTGCCCGCAGGCCACCTGGTGCGTGCTCAACGCCGGTAACTACCGCGGCTCGATGAGCGTCACCGACGCCTTGGCGACGTCGCCGAACACGGCCTTCGCGAAGCTCATCTCCCAGGTCGGCGTGCAGCGCACCGTCGACATGGCGGTCAAGCTGGGGCTACGGTCCTACGCCCTGCCCGGTACCGCCCGCGACTACGACCCGGACAGCAACGAGAGCCTGGCCGACTTCGTCAAACGCCAGAATCTCGGCTCGTTCACGCTGGGCCCGATCGAGGTCAACGCACTCGAACTGTCCAACGTGGCCGCGACGTTGGCCTCGGGCGGGACGTGGTGCCCGCCCAACCCGATCGACAAGGTCTTCGACCGCACCGGCAAGGACGTGTCGGTGACGACGGAGACGTGCGAGCAGGTCGTGCCGGAGGGGCTGGCGAACACGTTGGCGAACGCGATGAGCAAGGACGCCCTGTCCGGAGGCACCGCATCCGGCTCGGCGGGCTCGGTCGGGTGGAACCTGCCGGTGTCGGGCAAGACCGGTACCACCGAGGCGCACCGGTCGTCGGCCTTCCTGGGCTTCACCCGCGACTTCGCGGCGGCCAACTACATCTACGACGACTCGTCCACCCCCGGTGACCTGTGTTCCTTCCCGCTTCGTCAATGCGGGAACGGCGACCTGTTCGGCGGCAACGAGCCCGCTCGGACCTGGTTCACGGCGATGAAGCCGATCACGCCTCCCGACGTGCAGTTGCCTCCGACCGATCCGCGCTACGTCGACGGAGCGCCGGGCTCGAAGGTGCCGAGCATCGCCGGAATGACCGAGGACATGGCCCGCCAGCGGCTCAAGGACGCGGGCTTCCAGGTCGCCCCCCAGTCCACCCCGGTCAATAGCACCGCTCCGGCCGGATCGGTCGTCGGCAGTTCGCCGGCCGGACAGACGGTCCCAGGCTCGATCATCACGATTCAGGTCAGCAACGGCATACCGCCTCCACTGCCTCCGCCACCTCCGGGCTTCCCGTTCGATCCCAACGCACCGCCCCCCGAGGTCGGCTCGACCGTCATCCAGATCCCTGGTTTGCCGCCGATCACGGTTCCGGTGCTGGGTCCGCCGCCGCCCTGATCAGAGCCGCCGGTTGGTAACGGCCCGCTTACAGACGCGGTAACCGCGGGGCGCACGCAGTAGGCTGCCTGCATGTCCGCCTCCTCGACGGTCCTGAAGAACACGGCCTTGGTCGCCGCAGGCTCGCTGATCTCCGGTATCGGCTACGCCACGCTGGTCGAGCGCAACGCGTTCGTGGTCCGGGAAATGACGATGCCGGTGCTCACCCCGGGATCCTCGCCACTGCGCGTGCTGCACCTCAGCGACTTCCACATGCGGCCCCAGCAGCGGCGCAAGCAGGCCTGGCTGCGCGAGCTCGCACGCTGGGAGCCGGACCTGGTCGTCAACACCGGCGACAACCTCTCCCATCCGAAGGCCGTTCCGGCCGTCGTGCAGGCCATGGGGGACCTGTTGTCGGTGCCAGGGTTGTTCGTGTTCGGCAGCAACGACTACTTCGGGCCCAAGCCGAAGAACCCGACCAGTTACCTCTTCAACCCCTCGAAGCGCTTCACCGGCGAGCCGTTGCCGTGGCAGGACCTGCGGGCGGCCTTCACCGAGCGCGGCTGGCTGGACATGACGCACACACGACGCGAAATCGAGGTCAAGGGCCAGCTGATCGCCGTCGCAGGCGTCGACGACCCGCACCTGTCGCGCGACCGCTACGAAACCGTCGCCGGCCGGCCCAACCCGGCCGCGAACCTGTCCCTGGGGGTCGTGCACGCGCCGTACACCCGAGTGCTCGATCGCTTCGCCGCCGACGGATATCAGCTGGTCATGGCCGGTCACACGCATGGCGGGCAGCTGCGTATCCCGTTCCACGGCGCCGTCGTCACCAATTGCGACCTGGACCCGTCGCGCGCCAGGGGGGCGTCGCGGTGGGGCGCCGACACCGCGCTGCACGTGTCGGCCGGCCTGGGCACCTCGCCGTACGCTCCGTACCGATTCTGCTGCCGGCCCGAGGTCAGCCTGTTGACGTTGGTTGCGGCCCCCACCGGCGGTGGCCAGGCCGACCTCAAGGCGGGCGTCACCCACTCGGCCGTATCGGCCCGGTGAGCGGACCGGCGTCTTCTGCGTCACGCAGTAATTCGCGCCAGTGGGCCGACGACGCCGTCCGCTTGATCGCGGCCGACGCCCGGCGCAGCGCCGACACGCACCTGCTCCGGTACCCGTTGCCGACGTGGTGTGACGGCGTCGACGTCGCGCTGTACCTCAAGGACGAGTCGACCCACATCACCGGCAGCCTCAAGCACCGGTTGGCCCGCTCGCTGTTCCTCTACGCCCTGTGCAACGGATGGATCGGCGAACAGACCACCGTCATCGAGGCGTCGTCGGGTTCG